>DKBM01000087.1:0-98979 GCA_002451215.1 Proteobacteria bacterium UBA6900 | reverse complement strand
TCGGGTCGGCACGGCTCCATAGGAGGGCGCCGAACCGGCGCGGATCACGCAAGCGCAGGCAGTACCCGTTATCCATGACGATGTCGACGTGGTCGTGTTTGGCCGGCGGCGTATCGCGCGGCACGATCCGCACGCTTCCCGACATGCCAAGATGAAGGATCACGGTACCGCGGTCGGCGCTGAGAAGCAGGTACTTTGCCCGCCGCGTGACGGACCGAAATGTCTGACCAGGCAGCTCGCTACCGAGTGACGTCGGTACCGGCCAGCGCAGGCGACGGTCGCGCACAATGACGCGCACAACACGCCTGCCCACAACATGTGGTGCGATGCCGCGGCGTACGGTTTCGACCTCGGGGAGCTCTGGCATGGCGAGGCGGCTGGCTGACAGACGCGCCCGAGCCTACTTGGCCGGTGCGGGGGTTTCCGGCTCGAGTTGCAGCAGGCGCTTGCCGAGTTCGGCAGGGAAGTGGTAGTCGAGGTCTTCGTCCGGGCGGTACAGTACCAATTCCGGCTCGCGCGCGATTATGCCAATGCGCAAGGACTGCGGCTTTTCGCCTTGTGCGTACCCAAGCGTTACCCATGCGATCGGATGCTTGCCCGCGTGGCGCTGCACGGACAGCGCGCTTGCCTGTTGCCACTCACTCACGAATTCGTTGATATGGTCGCTCGACAGCGCTTTCCTCTCGGGCCGACGCTGCCAGATTCCATCAATCTGCGAGACCGAGAAGTCGGCGAGTTTCAGGTCGGTCAGCCTGGTTGCCGGTGCGAGTAGTCTCGTGTCGAGATACAGCTCGGGCTTCTGGGCACTCGCGCCGTAATAGTGCGAAGCGATGAGGTAAACGTTGTCGCGGTAGCGAACATACTGCTGTTGCTGAAACGGGTGTGTCGCGCCAAATGCAATCTCGTCCGCGTCCAGCTTTACGCGCGCGAGTGGCGCGTCCAGCCCATAGCGGGCGAGCTCGGTTCCTCTCGCCGGGAGGCTCGCCTCGATCGGCGCGGCGACCACGGCCAGCAGATTCTCCACGATAAAGCGGTTCGCGCGTGCCGCGAGTGGCTTGCGCATCAGCCATCCCTCCTCGTGACGAGTGATCTCGATCGGCGTTTGATTTGGGCGCTCGATCCGGATCGACTGAATGGTGTCCGGGGAAAGCGTGGTCAGCGTGGGTTTCCTTGTCGCTTCGCGACCGGGCTTGAGTAGTGCCACGGCCGCGAGTATGCCGATCAGCGCGAGGAGGGCGGCGAGCAGGAGCCAGCGCGGTTTCATAGCGTTAGCGTTTGCGCCGCCGCCACCAGATGGTTGCGCCGCTGGCGACCATCGCCAGTGGCAGCAGCACAAGAAATATCATGCCAAGCGCCAGCTGGTTGTTGCGGCTGAGGCTCAGGCTACGGTCATGAGCCGTGCGGACCGGGATACTGACGAACGCCTCGTCCTGCGAGAACCAGTTGACGAGACTCATGCCGAGCTCGAGGTTGCCAACGTTGCCGAGGTAGCTGTTCGTGAGGAAATCGGCGTCTCCGATGACGACCGCGCGTTGCTCGNNGGTTTGTATCGCCCTCGGCATTCGTGCCGGATAGGGCAATGCCGCCGGCGTGCGGGAATACTGTCTGGAGCACGAAGTTGCGCACCAGTGCGTGTGGACGGTACTGGTCAATCACGATGGCGGTGGCGTTGCCAGTCAGTGCAGCGCTGGTCGGGTCGACAACGGTGCCCGGCACAAACTCGATCGACAGCGCTTCGGCGAGCTGCTCAAGTCCGTTCAATGGCCCCGGATTGCGCAGCCACAGGAGGTTGCCCCCGTCCTTCAGATAGCGCGTGAGTTCCTTCACTTCGCCCGGCAGGAAGCGCGACTGTGCGCCGGCGATGATAAGTGCCGTGGTGTTACCGGGAATCTGGGGACTGGTGCCCAGCGCCAGCACGCGGGTCTTGAATCCGCGCTTCTTGAGCTCAGCCGCCCACACCGAATAGTCGTAATTGCGATTGGTGTCGGGGCTGCCCTCGCCATGGCCGGACAGAAACACCAGCCAACGCTCGCCGCGGTGGCCGAGCCGCGTCAGCGCATTGGTAAACTGCTCTTCGTTCAGGCGGTTGGGCGCAAGGTTCTCGCGCGCGTCGCCATAGCTCAGGACAAGTTCTCCGTCGAACTGCACGCCAGCCGTGCGTGTCTTTTCCGGCTCGGCGTCCGGGTCGATGAACTCCAGTCGCAGGTCGGCCTTGTGTACCTGGTAGCGCGCCACGAAATCGCCGATCGCGCGACGCAGCTTGCCGCGCTGGCTTGCGTAGGCCGTGACCGTGATCGGTTCCTGGAAACCGGCAAGCACGGCCAGCGAAGCATCCGACAGCGAATGGCGCCGGGCCTGGGTCCAGTCGAACTCAAGACGGTATTCGCGAGATAGCCATTGCAGAAGTCCGATCGCCACGAGCAGCAGAACCAGGAACCCGGCACCGAACAGCCGCAGCTGCCACTTGTGCGAGAGGTGCGTACGCATCATTACGCCCCCAGCCGATCGGCATCGAGCCGCCGGATGCTAAGCACCACGAACGTCGTGCTGAGCAACACATGGTAAATGGCATCCGTGGTCGAGAATATCCCCTCGAGGAACGGCTTGTAGTGATTGAAGAGCGAGAAATAGGCGAGCAGGTTGCCGCTGGCTGCACCCTGACCGGACCAGTCGAGAATGTAGAACAGCAACAGCGCCCCAAATGTGGCAATGGCCGCTACCGTCGGATGTTGGGTGAGGGTGGACATAAACAGTCCCACCGCCGTGAAGCTTGCGAGCAGTAGTGCGAGCCCGAGCAACGCTGAGGCAAGCAAGCCGAAGTCGAGTCCGCCGCCGATCAGCAGCGAGAGCGGCATGAGCCCAACGAGCACCAGTACGGTCAGCAGGAACAGCAGCACACCAACGTACTTGCCGAGCACGATCTCGGTCATCGACACCGGCGCGCTCATCAGCAGCGGCAGCGTGCGGTTCCGCCGCTCCTCGGCAATCAGGCGCATGGTGAGCAGCGGCACCACCAGCAACAGCACGACTGCGGCGTTACCGAACAGATCCGGCACCACCACCTCGGTGACGCCCGGTGCCTGCTCGAGCGCCAGCAATTGCGGCTGGTAGACCTGGTAGATCTCGACATTGGCGAGAAACAGGAATCCAAGAATCAGCTGCACGACGGCGAGTACCGTCCACGCGAGCGGTGAAAGAAACATTGTGCGCAGTTCGCGCAGCGCGATCGTCGCGATCATGTGCCGGTGTCCTGCGCTGCCGCGTCGTCCGTGGTGAGCTCGACAAATAGTTGCTCGAGCGACAGTCGCCCCGGCCGGATTTCGTAAAGGCCCCAGCCCTGTTCGGCGGCCAGGCGGATGACCGACTCGGTCGGATTGCGCTCGATGTCGTGGAAGACGTGCAGGCGGCCTTCGGACTCGGTTTTGATGGAAGTCACGCCGGGCAGCGACTCGAGCGCAGCAACTGCGGGCGGGTGATGAAACGCGATCGTGAGCGACGCTGACTTGAGATGGCGCTCGAGACCCGCGATGCTTTCGTTCAGTACCAGCTCGCCACGGTTGATGATTTGCACGTGGTCACAAACCGCTTGCACTTCGGGCAGGATATGTGTGGAGAGGATCACGCCATGCGTCTTGCCGAGCTCGCGAATCAGTGCGCGAATCTCGCGGATCTGGATCGGGTCGAGTCCGACGGTCGGTTCGTCAAGGACCACGAGCGGCGGCAGATGAATGATGGCCTGCGCGATCCCGACACGCTGTTGGTAGCCTTTGGAGAGATTGCCAATCAGCCGGCGGCCGCTGTCCTTGAGCCCGCACTTGTCCTTGGCCGCCTCGCGCGCGTCACGGCGCGCCGGTCGGGGTATCCGGTTCAATGCGGCGCAATAATCGAGAAACTCATCGACCGTGAGCTCGCGATACAGCGGTGGTTGCTCCGGCAAATAGCCAATTTGGCGTTTGGCAGCGCGCGGATCAGCAAGCATGTCGTGACCGGCGATCCGCACGGTGCCAGCGCTGGGGGCGAGGTTGCCCGACAGGATCTGCATGGTGGTCGTCTTGCCGGCGCCATTCGGCCCGAGGAAACCCAACACCTCGCCGGAGCGGATCGCAAAGCTCACGTCCTTTACCGCCTGCAAGGGACCATAGAAACGCGAGAGGTGGCTGACCTCGACCAGCGGTTCAGTGGGGGAGGAGTCGGCGATTTCCTTTGCCGGGTGCGCATCAGACATGGCGCGCCATTAAAGGGAGCGTCCTTCGCATTGTCAAATTCGGCACGATCAGCTCGGGATGGGCGTCTCCCGTGCTGGTGGATAGCGTCGAGCTGCCGGGCGCGCTATTCACAACGGGCGCGGGCGTCGCGCTGCCCACTGGTGTCAGGCCAGGCGCACTGTATTTGGGTCCTCGAGGCGATCGCCGCTGGCGATCACTCGCCCAGCTGGGCGTAAATTGTTGTTCTGAAAGTCTGTCTGGGTTCGAAGCGCAGTGGCACAGAATATGCCTTAGCAGGATCATGGACTCTAAGCTAACCATACCTCGCGGATTGCGATTGCTCCGTTACGCAGTGACAGCACTCGCCGCGAGCCTCGTGCTCGGTTGGACGAGCGTGGGTGAGAGCTCCGACCCGGTGCTTATGGTGAATGAGCTACCGCTTGAGATGCTGGCGCAATGTGCGACCGGTTCTTCACCGGCGTCCGATTGTCGCGCAGGTGCGACACTCGTCAGTCGCTGGCTGGGCCGTTCGGCACGTGGTGATCTGTTTCTGACTTCTGCGTCGGGCTGTATCGAGCAGCCCTGCCGTGCCTGGGTCTTTGAGCGCAGCGATCAGCGCCTCGCCATGTTGATTGTGCTGGAAGGTCAGGTGACCGTGCGGGCCGACGCCGACTATCCGCTCATTGAGGCGCGCGCCCCATTAACCATGGGCGACACGATTATCAGCCACTATCGCTGGAACGGTCAGTCCTACGAGCGCACCAATGCCGAGTTGCGCTATCGCGTTGATGGCGTTGAGTGTGGCACGGCCGAGCAGTGCCAACAGGTGGCGCAAGACGCGCTTCGAAGCGAGCGCATTGATCGTGCGGTGCGCATCTTGGAACGCGTGCGTGGCGTCTCCTGGATCTAGTTTCCGGGNNGTGAGTGGTGAGTTTCCGCATTCGTCTTGAACCGAGAGGCCAGGAGTTCATGGCCGAACCCAATGAAACTGTGCTGGCAGCCGCGCTGCGCCAGGGTCATGCGCTTCCCTACAGCTGCCGCAACGGATCCTGCGCGACCTGCAAGAGTCATTTGATATCAGGTAGCGTCGACTACGGTAGCTATGATGAGTCGGCACTAAGCGCGCAGGAAAGGGCCGTGGGGAAGGTACTACTGTGCCAGGCGGTTCCGAAGAGCGATCTCGTTGTCGAGGCGAAGGAGCTGGCCGCAGCGAGCCATATCCCCATCCGGATGCTACCGGCGCGTGTCGTACAACTCGAGCGTGCGGCGGACGACGTGATGATCGTCCGCCTCAAGCTCGCCGCGGGTACACGCCTTGAGTTTTTGGCCGGTCAGTACCTGGATATCCTGCTCAAGGACAACAAGCGTCGCAGTTTCTCGCTCGCCAATGCCCCGCAGGACGACGAGTTCCTCGAGCTTCACGTTCGCCACGTCCCGGACGGCTTGTTTAGCACGCAGGTGTTCACCAGCATGAAAGAGCGCGACCTGCTGCGTTTTCAGGGACCGCTCGGTACGTTCTTTCTTCGCGCCGATGATGCAAAGGGAGATGCGACTCTCGGGATTGTGGAGAGGGGGCAGCGCAAGGCGCAATCGCCGAGAATGCCGGGGGCGGCCGAGAGTCGGCCCATCATCTTGGTCGCGGGCGGAACAGGCTTTGCGCCGATCAAGAGCATCATCGAGGATGCTATCGGGCGCGGTGAGGCCCGGCCCATGCATCTCTACTGGGGCGCACGTGCTCGGCGCGACTTGTACCGACATGCACTGGCTGAGTCTTGGCGCGCCTCTTATTCAAGCTTCCGCTACACGCCGGTGCTGTCCGCACCGGCAGCCGACGATCAGTGGACCGGGCGCACAGGATGGGTGCACGAGGCGGTCGTTGCCGACCATCCGGATCTCAGCGGTTTCGAAGTCTATGCCAGCGGTCCGCCGGCGATGATTCACGCTCTACAGAAAGTGGTGAAGAGGCATGGCCTGGCGGAAGACCGCTTATACTATGATTCCTTCGAACACGCGCGTAATCGATAAGCCATGTCATGCGTAACTAGAGTAATCTTGATCATGATCGCGGCTGCAGCGGTTTTGGCCGGCTGCGGTGATCGCAAGCCTCCACAGAAGACCTTTGTCGACCCGCAATTGCAGGCGCTCAAGAACGCGCGCGAGGTCGAGAACCGTCTTGCGGAGGGTGCTGCGCGCAACCGCGCGGCGATCGAGCAATCCAGCGGATCGCGAAACGAACCCTAGCTACTGCGCAATGCGCTGCAGGATGGGGCGAGCACGCCCGCCGGGCTTACGGGCTTCGTCACTGTAGGCCTCGAGTCCGCGACGATAGAACTCGCTGGCCTTTTCGCGTTCGCCAAGGTCTTCGAGCAGGGCGCCCAGTTCGCGGTAAGTATCGATTGGCCCGCGCAAGGCGACGCAGCGCTCGTAATAGCCGCGCGCCTTGTCCTTCTGGGCAGCGGCGGCTGCCAACCGCGCCGCGGTGAGTTGCGCACGCGCATTGTCGGGGTGGCTGCTCGCCCAGGTCTCGGCGAGCTCAACTGCCTCACCCGCTTGCGCCGGCCGCAGGCGCCCGAACAGTTCGACCAGCGTCTCGTTCCACTCGGTTTCGATTGTATCGCGCAGGACTATCTCGGCTTCACCATGCTCGCCCTGAAGGATAAGTTGGCGCGCGTAGGGAGCCACCAGCGCCGGGTGTTTGCGCAGGTGTTTCGGCACCGCTTTCCAGGCCTGGCGCAGCACATCGCCGGAGCCCGCCGGCAGGGAAAGCGTCAGCAGCTCGCGGTGCGCCTGCACCTCCAAGGCGTCCAGATCTTGCGCACTCATGACCTGATTCTTACGCAGCTCGGACATGAGATCGATGACGCCCGGCCAGTCGCGTAGCTCGCGCGCCACCTGTGCGAGCAGTTTCAGCAACTGCTTGTGATGTGGATGCTGGCCGCGCAACTCGGTAAGCGTGGCGAGTGCGAGTTCGACCTGTTGATTCAGCTGTTGCAGCACAGCCTGGGTCATCCCTATCGCGAAGCCGGCCTGGGGAGCAAGTTGCTGGGCCTGAGCGAGGTACTCATCGCGTTTCTCAATATTTCCCTGGCCTTGGGCGGCGAACGCAGCACCCAGACAGTTGAGCAGCGCAGCGTCGCTATGGCGCATGCCCGCGAGCAGCGCGGCTTCGGCCTCTACCCAGCTGCCTTCGGCGAGATGGGTCATGCCTTTGAGGAGCGAATCGCGCCCGCGCCGCGCCTGCCGGCGCGTACGCCAGCGCTGCACATCGCGCGGAATGCGCAGTAGCCGGATGGTGGCGTACAGCACCAACGCGAACGCCAGAAACGCGAGCAGCGCAAGCGGGATGAAAACCGTGAGCGCCATCTCCACACTCCACGGGCCACGCGCCATTAGCACATAGCCGGGATCCTCCATTGCGGAGAGGGTGACAACGGTCGCGATGATGAGCACCGCGATGACAAGCGCAAGCAGCTTCACGTGCTGCCCCGACGACTCTTGACGTCGCGTAGCGCCGCAAGCGAGCCGGCGATGTTGGGCATCTCGGCCACGACACGCGCTGTCGCGAGCTTTTCAAGGTCGGCGAGTGCTGCCACTGTCACCTGACTGGTGAGATCGTAGTAGTCGCGCAGCCACTGCATCGCGGATTTGAGATTCTCCTGGTACACCGGAACATTGCCTTGCAGCAGCGCGTTCTGAGCGCCGAAGAGCATCAGGCGCAGATTCTCGCGTAGGAAGTAATGTTGCTCGGGTGCGAGCAACGGCTTCTGCCCTTCGCTGTGGTATCGGATGCGTACCAGGCTCTTGAGGTCCTGCCACAGGTCATGAGCCGAAGTGCGCCAGTCCGTGTCGGCCGGCGTGCTCACCGCGACGGTCTCGGATGCCGCCCTGCCCGCGCCGGCCAGCGGCAGGCGATCGGCTTGCTCGGCGAGCTGCACAAGCCTCAGGCTCATGCCAGGGATGTCGATCCTCTCCAGTGCCTCGAGCGAGGCAATCTCCCGCGCCAGGGTTCGCCGCACTGGAAGCAAGTTTGGGTCCGCCAGCGACTCCAGCAGACGGTCAGTAGCGCGCAGCGCTGCCAATGCCGAGCCGACATCGCGCGCAAGCTGCAGGCGGTGATTGGCGATCACCATGAGCTGCTCCGCCTCGGCCATTGCCCAGTCAGCGCGGTTCTTCAACAGGTCCTTGCGGATGCCTTCAAGACCGGCCTGAATCGTCGTGCCGCTTTCCTGCAATGCCGTGGTTTCCTGCTCGACCGAGGTCACGGCGCCGCGCAATTCCTCCACTTCACCTTCAATGTGGGTTAGCTTGCCGACGACATCGGTGGCAAGCAGATCCGGTCGCTCATAGAGCAGCATGTACCACAGGTAACCACCGCTGATCAGTGCGATCAGCGAAAAGATCAGCGCGAGACCACCGCGCACGCGACCGCTGCGCGGCGACACGGCGGTGTGCTTCGCCTCACCCTTGGCAGCAGGAGTGGTGGCACTGGATTCGGTATCAGCCATGGGTTGGGGAAAGACTCGAGTGGCAATGGTGAAATTATAGGGATTTTTGCTGCGCCCGCCATTCCTCTAGGGCCGACACGAACGAGCGGTCGTCGGCCGCGCGCGCAACCAAGACCTGCATTCCCGATAGGCGCGCCGCTCCGGCAATCCGCTCGCTTGCCACAACGCATGGCGTCTGGCGCAACAACATCGTGCCATCCGGTCCCAGCAGCGTGCGAAGGTTTTCCAGTGCTTCGCCGCTCGCGATGAGCACGACGTGGATTTCGCCTTGCCGCCAGCGCGCCAGTAGCGGTGCGGGATCGACGCGTGTGATCACGCGCTTATAACATTCGGCATACTCGACTTGGGCGCCCCGGGTGTGCAGCGTTTCGGCGAGCAGCTCGCGTCCACCTTGCCCACGGAAGATGATGATCCGTTTGCCGGCGACCCCTGTCAGCAGCGGCATTGCCAGCAACGCTTCGGAGCTGGTGCCATTCGCCGGTGAGACGGCATTTCCGAGGCCCTGTTCTGCCAGCGTTCGCGCACTGGCTGGCCCAACCGCGATGAGTACCAGGTGTTCCGGAAGGGTGCGCCAACGCGCGCGTATCCGCTCTGCGGCGCACAGCGCCGCGTTCGCGCTGACGAAGATCGCGATATCGGCCTCGCCGAGCCGGTTGATGACGTCATCGAGTCGCGCCGGATCGTCCGGCTCCACGATCTCGATCGTGGGGAAGAGGACCGGTTGGCCGCCGGCGTCCTTGATGAGCGACGCAATCCCCAACGCCTGGGATACAGGTCTGGTCACCAGCACCCCGACACCGTTCAGCGACCCGGCATCAGGTGCGGCCATAAACCTTGTCGAGGATCGCGCGTGCGCCGCGGGTCAGCAGGTCCTGCGCAAGGGCCGTGCCAAGCGATTCAGCCTCGGACGCTGGCCCGCGCATCTCGCCGCGCACGACACGGCTGCCATCCGGTTCACCGACCAGGCCGCGCAAATGAAGCTCGGCGCCGTTCAATATCGCATAGCCTGCAACTGGCACTTGGCAGCCGCCCTCAAGCGCTTCGTTCATGGCGCGTTCCGCGGCGACGCAGGTACGCGTTGGTGTATGGTCGAGCGCTGCCACCAAGCGCGTGGTTGCGGCGTCGTCCGAGCGGCACTCGATGCACACCACGCCCTGACCAACCGCCGGCAGGCTTTCCTCCGGCGTGAGCGGCGCTCGGATACGCTCGCCGAATCCAAGTCGCTTGAGCCCGGCTACCGCGAGAATAATGGCGTCGAACTCTCCTTCATCCAGCTTGCGCAGCCGTGTATTGACGTTGCCGCGTAGGCTAACGATCTCAAGGTGGGGAAAGGCCGCGCGCAGTTGCGATTGTCGGCGCAGGCTGGAAGTGCCAACGCGCCCCCCCGGCGCAAGTTCCTGCAAGCGCGCGTGACGCGAAGACACGAAAGCATCGCGCGGATCCTCCCGCTCCAGGAACGCGGACAAGTGCATTCCGGCGGGCAGTGTCACGGTCACATCCTTGAGCGAATGCACGGCAAGATCGATTTCTCCCGCCGCGAGGCCCTGCTCCAGTTCTTTGATGAATAGCCCCTTGCCACCAACCTTCGCCAGGCTTCGGTCCAGGATCCGGTCACCCTCGGTTGTCATGGTAATGAGTTCAACTTGCAAACCCGGGTGGCGCTGCATAAGCTGCGCGCGCACATGCTCTGCCTGCCACAGCGCGAGCGGGCTCTTGCGGGTGCCAAGGCGTAACCGATGCACGCAGAACGAACCTGAAGTAGTGAGCGGGAGTTTGGGGTGAAGGACTCGGGGCGGATTATATGATGGGACGTCGACTCACGACAGCTTGGCTCGCGGCGGCGGTGGTATTGGTCAGTGCGTGCGCGAATGCCGAACCGCTCCCGATGGCCCGTGACTTGGAGTCTGACGCACGCCTCGCCGCTGCCGATCGCACGCCGATCATGGTGTATTTCGCTTCACGGTATTGCCCGTACTGCGCCGAAGTCGAAGATCTCTATCTTCGGCCGATGCACGGGCAGGGTGATTTTGCGCGGCGCGTCCTGTTGCGAGTGGTCTATGTGGAAAGCAGCGAGCCGCTGCGCGACTTTGCGGGCGAGCTGACGCGGCACGACGCGTTTGCGCGCCGCGAGGCGGCGGTATTTACGCCGACAATCCGATTCTATGGTCCGGATGGCAAGGAGCTAGCGCCCGCGCTACGGGGCTATTCCTCCGCCGACTTCTATCTCGGAGAACTGGAGGCGGCGATCGATCTCGCCGTTGCCAAGCTTCGGCGCGAGACAGCTCGACGCCCCTGAGCCTCGGCCCTAGCCACCCTTTGGGCGGCTGCGGGCCCAGCGACGCACGGCGGCGGTGTGTCGTCGGCTCACGTCGAGTCGCGTATCGAGTTCCTTAAACGATACCTGCCAGGTGCCAGCGGGGCTCTTCTCGATTCCTTTAATCGATTGGGTGGCGACCAGTGCATTGCGGTGAATTCGCAGGAAGCGGTCGCCAAACTCTTTCTCGAGATTCACCAGCGAGTCCTCGATGAGGTGCTCCTCGCCGCGGGTGCGGACGGCGACGTACTTGGAGTCCGCAAGAAAATAAACCACATCCGGCAACGGTACCAGGCGTATGTTGCCGCGCAAATGCACGCTGATATGGGTGCGTGCCTGCGGCTCGGCGCGTGCCTGGGAAATCTCGCGCGCCTGCTTCTGCGTGAGCTTCTTCGCTTTGGTGAGGGCATTGGCGAGCCGGTCCTTTCGGATCGGTTTCAGCAGATAGTCGACGGCATTGACTTCGAATGCGTCGAGCGCGTGTTGGTCGTAGGCGGTGGTAAAAATCACACTCGGTGGATTCTCCATGCCCATCAAATGCATCGCCGCCTCCAGCCCATCCATTCCTGGCATGCGGATGTCCATCAGCAGCACATCTGGATTGAGCTCCGAAGCCTTTTCAACCGCCTCGGCCCCATTCATGGCCTCACCCACAACCGTGTAGCCACCAATGTCGTTTAGCAGCTCCTTCAGGCGCTCGCGCGCGAGTTTTTCGTCGTCGACGATCAGCACTCTCATCATTCGTCTCCCCGGGTCGGCAGCACCACATTGACGATAAATTGTCCCTCACGTTCCTCGGTGTCGAGCGTGGCCGCTTCTCCATACTGATTGCGGAAGCGCTGGCGGATGGTATCGAGCCCCTCGCTGGGGGACAGAACAGTACGCCGCGCACGCGGCGGCGGCAGTGGGTTGATCACGCGAATATGAATCCGGTCGGCGTTTTCCCATAGCCGCGCCTCGACCGTTCCACCGCTTGCCAGGTTCTCGATGCCATGGCGAATGGCATTTTCCAGCAGCGGCTGGAGCGTCAAAACCGGCATTACGGCCTTGCGCGGGAACGTGCCCACGTCCCATTGCACCTGCAGGCGGCTATCGAGGCGCAGCTGCTCGAGCGCGAGGTACTTGTTGGCCACGTCGATTTCATTCTTCACTGGTACCAGATTCTCGTCCTGAGACAGCATCATGCGAAAGAGTTCCGCCATATCCTCGATCGCCGTCTCAGCCTTCTTTGGATCGGAGCGGGTCAGCGAGGCGATGATGTTCAGCGTGTTGAAGACGAAATGTGGCCGAATGCGTGATTGAAGGGCCTGCATTCTGGCGCGAGCTTCGGACTGCACGCGCTGGCGCAACTCGTGCTTGGCGAGGAAATAGCGCAGCAGCAATCCATTGGCGATGGCGCTTACCGTGAGCGTGAGCAGATGGAAGTCTGTGTACCAGTCCGGCCGCGCGGTTTTTATCTGCCCGAGCAGCCAAAGCAGCCATACGGCCAGCTCGCTTACCACGAAGGTGCTGAGCAGCAGCAGAAGAAATGCTGCTCCCAGCGCCCGAATATTCGGTAACCGGTTGAGCGCCTTGTGTGCGAGGCACAGTACCGCTGTGCCGGTCAGCGCGACCCACTGCACGAATACCGACACCAGCAACAGGTCTTGTCCGGCGCTCGCACTAAGGATCTGCCGCGGCATGAGCAAGGTGACCAGGACGGCGAGCAGCTCAGCCGCAATCGCGGCATTGAATACCACCCAACCGCGGCAAAAGTTCGGCAGGAAGCCTCCCTCATCTTCCGCAGAACGCGCGGCTGCAGACAGCCGGCGGTTGAGACTGGCCTCGATCCGCTCGGCACGCTCGCGCAGGCGGGCGATCCAGGGCGGCAGCGTTGCAGGCGGCGTGCTCATCCGTGAACGATTGGCATCTTAACTTTGACGTGATACATGCCGCCCTCCTCGAAGGCCTGCATATTGGCACGCTCGCCGAATTGGGTGACAAGCCGCTGGCGAATATTCTCCTGCGCCAGACGGTTGCCCTTGCCATGGACGCTCTTGCGCACGTCCGGTAATGGGTTGGTGATCATGATGTTCAGCAGGTCGCCTTCGACCCACATGTCAATACGGATCATGCCCCCTGCGAACCGCGGCTCGATGCCGTGGTAGATGGCATTCTCGAGTAGCGGCTGCAGGGTAAGCGCCGGGATCTGCGCAGACCGGGGAATGTCCGCAACGTTCCATTTGATCTGCAGGCGGTCGCCGAGCCGGATCTTCTCGATTTCAAGGTATTGGCGCGAGATTTCGCGCTCGGCCGAGATTGGCACCAGCTTGCGCGCGTCCGCCAGCAGCACGCGAAACAGGTCGGCCAGATCGTGCAGTACTGCCTCGGCCCGAGTGGGGTCTGAGCGTGTGAGCGAGGCAACACTGTTGAGGCTATTGAAGAGGAAATGTGGTCGGATGCGCGATTGCAGCGCCTGCATTTTTGCTTCCTGGCGCGAGCGGCTGTCGAGCTCGCTCTGGTGCTGCAGGAAGAGATAGCGCAGACCGAGGACGGTTACCACCGTTGCAATAATGAGAGAGCGAACGATCAGTGACTGTCGCCAGGGCGGCCATCGTTCGGCGACCAGTCCCAGGTCGTGCAGCGCAAAGATGAGCAGATCCGTACCGAGCGCCGTGACCACCAGCACGAGGAGGACAACCACTACCGAGCTCATGGCCGCCGACAGTCGGGCGAGCAGCGGCGCCACGATTTTAAGAACCAGGACGCTGCAGAACGAGATGATCAGCGCGAAGGCAGCGAGTAGGTTGAAGTCCTGCCAGGCGTTCTCGTCAAAGCTCGCATTGCGCCCGATGGTGATAATGATGGCGAGCAACTCGGCGAGCAGCACCAGCCGAATGGCCATGCCGAACGAGCCGAAGTCCGGCAAGAAACTCTTCTGGGTTACGGAGGGCTTGGCCATGAGTTTGCTGGAAGTGAGGCCGGTTCCCCTGCGCGCGGTGGACGGCGGGCAGATCGGAGCCGCGGCCGTGACAGCTGGCCGGGCCCTCACAATGAGGCTAAGTATAATAAATCAGCGCGTTGCTGCCGGGCGTTGGCGAAGGGGCGCCATTTCTTTGTGTGACCGCTCAAGTATACTTGAGCGCGATTGCCTATAAAAAAAGACCCCCCGGGGTTACCGGGGGGACCGAAGACCTGATTCGGAATTCGGGGTGGGGGTGCACAAAGGAGAGTCCGAATCAGGCTAACTCTCATCCCCAAACTAGCGTGGCCTGCCAGCCGTCACAATCTCATACCGATAATCGTTGGCGGGTTACGGATAGGCGGCAGCGCCGCGCGCAATCTGCGTGCGGCGGGCGGCGCCTGGGAGTGCATGGGAGCGCATGAACAAAGACAAACCTTGGGGCGGTCGCTTCACTGAAGCCACCGATGCCTTCGTCGAGACCTTCACTGCCTCGGTCGGATTCGACCAGCGCCTCTATCGGCATGACATATTGGGCTCGCTTGCCCACGCGAAAATGCTCGCGCATGTCGGTGTGCTCACGGAAGCCGAGCGCGATGCCATTGCAAAAGGCCTGAAACAGATCGAGGCCGAGATTGAGAGCGGCGCGTTCGCCTGGAGTCTGGCGCTTGAAGACGTGCACATGAACATCGAGGCGCGCCTCGTCGATCGCATCGGCGAAGCCGGCAAGAAGCTGCACACGGGGCGCTCGCGCAACGACCAGGTGGCGACTGATATCCGGCTCTATTTGCGCGACGGCATCGATACGGTGCTCGCGGCCATTCAGCGACTGCAGCTCGCGATGCTCGACGTTGCTGAACGCGAGGCCGACACCGTTATGCCCGGTTTCACGCACCTCCAGGTTGCGCAACCGGTGACGTTCGGTCACCACCTACTTGCCTGGTTCGAGATGCTTGTGCGTGACGCGGCGCGATTCCGTGACTGCCGCGGGCGCGTAAACGTGATGCCACTTGGCAGTGCCGCGCTGGCGGGTACGAGCTTTCCGATTGATCGGGCCTATACGGCGAAGCTGCTCGGCTTTGAAACGGTCGCTGAGAATTCGATCGATGCTGTATCGGATCGTGATTTTGCAATCGAGTTTGCCGCCGCGGCCGCGCTGTTGATGACCCATCTGTCGCGAATGTCCGAGGAACTGATTCTCTGGTCGACCAGCCAATTTGCGTTTGTCGAGCTCTCGGACGCATTTTGCACCGGCAGTTCGATCATGCCGCAGAAGAAGAACCCTGACGTACCCGAGTTGGTGCGAGGCAAAAGCGGGCGGGTGGCGGGCAATCTTGTCGCGCTTCTCACGCTCATGAAGGCCCAGCCTCTCGCCTACAACAAGGACAACCAGGAGGATAAGGAGCCGCTGTTCGATACGCTCGACACGGTGCTCGGGTGTCTGCGCGTTTACGCAGACATGTTGCCTGCCATGCAGGTGCGCCGCGAACGGCTGTCGCAAGCGGCAGCCGAGGGGTTTTCCACCGCGACCGATCTGGCTGATTATCTGGTGCGCAAAGGGGTAGCGTTCCGCGACGCGCATGAGGTCGTGGGGCGTGCCGTGCGACTGGCGATCGAGAGTCGCCGGGATCTCGCCGCGATTCCACTGAATGAGCTGCAGCAATTCAGTCCACAAATTGGAGCGGATGTGTACGCAGTACTGACGCCGGAGGGTTCGGTGCAGGCCCGCAATCATGTTGGCGGCACCGCGCCCGCGCAGGTGCGTGCGGCGATACATCGCGCTCGCGAGCGGATGGCGAGCAAACCGCAGTGAGCGAGTCTTCAGACCGGCGTCGCGTGGCGGACCGCCGCATGGAGTTGGATCGCCGTTCCTTCTTCCGGCGCGCCGGGGATTCGCTGCACACCGCTACCTGGGAGGATCTGCGCTCCCAGTACCTGACGCGCTATCTCTTCTGGGTGCTTGGCATCGTCTATTTTCATGCCGGCGAGAACGTGGCGCGCAGCGCGGAATTTCTGCGCCTCGCCGACATTGCGCTAGCCGTCTATTTCGTCGTGACGACCGCAACCCTTTTTCACGCTTGGCGCAGGCCGAACGCCGTATGGCGCTGGCGGTTTGCGATGTGGACGGATCTCGTTGGCATTTCGGCTTGTGTGGTCGCGGACGCTAACGTTGCCTCGCCGACCTACTTTGTGTTCCTCGCCGTCATCCTCGGTAACGGCATGCGCTACGGCATGCGTGCCTTTGGTGAAGCAGTAATCGGCAGCTTTCTGATGGGATTTGTAATTTTCGGTTTGCGGTTCGCCGAGTACATTAGCGCGCTGTCGCCGGGAACCTTGTTCTTCATGATGCTCGGCGTCATCGTAGTGCTGTATAGCTACTCGCTCATGGCGCGACTGGAACGCAATCGCCAGCAGCTAGAAGCGCTGAGCCACGTGGACGTACTCACCGGGCTGCTCAACCGGCGAGGCCTCGAGGACCGCGCCGAGTCACTGATGCGTGCCGGTGTGCGCTATCAGCATCCCGTGGCGCTGCTGTTCGCCGATCTCGATGGTTTCAAGGCCGTTAACGACGGACAGGGGCACGCGGTCGGTGACCGGGTGCTGCGTGAGATTGCGGGCCTCATTACTGCCAACATACGCGCCGGCGATGTCGCAGCGCGTTACGGCGGCGATGAGTTCGTTGTGTTAATGCCGGAAACGGATCTCGCTGCGGCGCGAGGCGCCGCCGAGCGTCTGCAGGACGCCGTACAGCGGTGGTCGCGCGCCGGCGGCACTGCCCTAAGTGTCTCGATCGGGCTCGGGGTGGCTCCGCCGCACGCATCGACGTTCGATGACCTGGTGCGACGCGTCGACCAGGCCATGTACCGCAGCAAGCAGCTAAGCGGCAAAGGCGGCATCCAGGTGGCCGAGGAGGCTGGTCAATGAACTCAATCGACGAACTCCGACTGCGATTACGCGCCTTTGCGGACGCGCGCGACTGGGAGCAGTTTCATGCCCCAAAGAATCTGGCGGCGGCGCTAATTGTCGAGGCCGGTGAGCTGCTTGAGCATTTCCAGTGGCTGAGTGAACGGCAAAGCCGCACGCTAGACGAGCAGACGCGCTCGGCGGTGGCGTTGGAGATGGCCGACGTGCTGCTTTATCTCGTGCGTCTCGCCGACCAGCTCGATATTGATCTGATCGAGGCTGCCAATCGCAAGATTACCCTGAACGAACAGAAGTACCCGGCCCACGAGGTTCGAGGTCGCTCCGACAAGCGACATACCTGAATCAGGGCTGATTGCACCAGCGTCCGCCGGATCGCCCGGCGGCCGGGTAAAACCCTGGGAGTCCAAGCATTGGTTTGGTTGCGGACCATCCCTTTGTTTCCGCTGCTTGACGGTTGCAGTGCTTTCATGGCGCATGCCGGCGTGTTCGGTCGAAGGATGCCTGACTGCTCGGCGGCGTTAGTGCTACATTGCCGGGAAATAAGGGCGGGTGGGGTGACAGATGTCTGGGGCAGGGGATGGACCGGGGCTAGATTCGTCGCGCTCCGGCGAGCGCCGCAGTGGCCGCGATAGACGCATGAAAGACGACCGGCGCGGGATCATGCGCTGGGACCCGAGTCGTAAGGACCGGCGCAGCGGCAGGGATCGACGCGCAAGCCTGACTTCCGGCTAACGCCGCCAAAACGGCGCGAGTGGGTGCGGCGGGCCGTCGCCAGAGCGTGCGGTCAGCAGAAGCTGGTTCCGGCGCATGTGGTCCAGCGTGTTGGCGATACGAGAAAAATTCTCGTGCACGCGCCGGAACACCTCGCGGCGGGCCAGGTGTCTCTCCTGGTCGGCACACTCCCAGTAGGCGCTCGCCCCACGCGCCAGGTAATAATTTAGTTCGCCGCGGCGCGTCAGCCGCTCGCGGAAGAATCCGCTCATGAACAGGGCATATTCTCCAAGATGGCGCGTAAGCGCCTCAGCGCGAGCGCGGTTGCGCACATCGACCGCGTGGGCGTACTCGGCGAGAAAATCGACTAGGTACTCGATCGGGCGGCCGTTTTGGTCGGTGACGGCATGCAAGGATCGCGTCTCGGCAAAGCGCGTCAGTACTTCGCTCACGTAGTCCACGGTACCGGGTTCGCGAATCCCGCAATTATCGAGACCACGCTGCACCTGATGCCGAAAGAACTGGTAAAGCGTCGGGATCCTCACCTGCTGCCTCCTCGGCCCCCGTGGCTGCTGCCGCGCGCTGTCGCCGCACCCAACCATCGCTTGTGACACGCCGTGCGGCTCCTTATCATCCGCACCGCGACCGGCGGCTAGACCGTACTGCGCGCACCCATCTCTCTAGATTCTAGACATTCCCAAAGGAGTGCAAACCATGAAGTCCCGTTTCGCCGTGGCAATGCTGGCGGCGTTGTGGCTGGCCGGTTTGGCCGGTTGCAGCAATAAAGAGATGTTGGAATTGAAGGCCCGGGTGACCCGCCTGGAACAGGATCTTGCGGCGAGCCGCGCAGATCTGAGCGCCCGGGATGAGGCACTCGCCGAAGCGAGTGGGCATCTTGCGCAGACACAGGCCGAGCTCAAGACGCAGACCGAGAAGCTCGTTCGCATGAAGACCGAGCGTGACAAGCTGAAGAAGGACAACAACGTGCTGCGCAAGCGCTGCAAGCTCTAATGCGCCGCGGGGTGCTTGAAGCGTGACCGCGCATCCCCATGTTGGAACGATGGATCCCGACATGGAATCGACGAGCGAAGAACGCCCCAACCGCCCTGGCGGGGCGGGCGATGCCGGAAGTGTTTCCGAAGCGAAAGTTTTGGCACGACCAGGCGACTTGCTGCCTGTGCATCTGCCCGTCCTGCCGATTGCCAACCGGCCGTTCTTTCCGGGACAGTTGATTCCGCTGCTGGTCGAGCGCGATCCATGGCAGCGGACCATCGAAATCGCGCTCGAGTCTCCGAGCCGTGCGGTGGGGCTGGTGCTGATCCGCGGCGATGACACCACTCGTGCCCAGGCAGACGATTACTACAGTACCGGTACCGCCTGTCGCGTACACAAGGTCGAGCCGATTGAGGACAAGCTGCAGGTGTATGTCGAAGGACTCGAACGCTTCGCGATCGAATCCTGGGTGTCGCGCGAACGCCCGTTTGTAGTGCGCGTACGCTATTTCCCGGAGAAGAGTTACAGCGGCGTCGATGAGCTGCGCCCACACACCATTGCACTCATTAACACCATCAAGGAGCTGCTGCCACTCAACCCCCTATACGGCGAGGAGCTCAAGTATTTTCTCAATCGCTTCGGACCCGACGAGCCCTCGCGGCTGGCGGATTTCGCCGCCTCGCTAACGTCGGCCAACAAGGAGGAGCTGCAGGCCGTGCTCGAGACGGTCGCCATCCGTGAGCGGCTCGAAAAAGTGCTGCTCCTGCTCAAGAAGGAAGTCGAGGTAGCGCGCGCCCAGATGAGCATCCACAAGCAAGTGGAGGCCAGTATGGAAAAGCGCCAGCGCGAATTCCTGCTGCGCGAACAGATGAAGGTGATCCAGAAGGAGCTGGGATTGGCCAAGGACGACCGAACCGCGGAGGTCGAGCGGTTTCGGGAACGAATCGCCACGCTCGCCTTGCCGGACGAGGCGCGCCGTCGCATCGATGAGGAAATGGAGAAGTTCTCGGTGCTAGAAGTTGGCTCGCCCGAATATGCCGTGACCCGCAACTATCTCGACTTGCTGACCAGTCTGCCGTGGGGCAAGCACTCTCCCGATCAGCTCGATCTCCAGCGCGCACGGGCGGTTCTCGATGAGGAACACTACGGCCTGGCCGATGTGAAGGATCGCATCATTGAATTCATTGCGGTCGGGGCGATGAAGGGTGAGGTCAGTGGCTCAATCCTGTTACTGGTCGGCCCGCCTGGTGTTGGCAAGACGTCGATCGGTCGCTCGATTGCCCATGCGCTTGGGCGAAAGTTCTATCGTTTCTCGCTCGGTGGCATGCGCGACGAGGCCGAGATCAAGGGCCACCGGCGCACCTACATCGGTGCCATGCCCGGCAAGTTTGTGCAGGCCATCAAGGAAGTAGGTGTCGCCAATCCCGTCATCATGCTTGATGAGATCGACAAGATCGGTGCTTCCTATCAGGGTGATCCGGCTTCGGCCCTGCTCGAGGTGCTCGATCCGGAGCAGAACCGCGATTTCCTCGACCACTATCTCGACGTACGTTTCGACCTTTCCAAGGTGCTGTTCGTCTGTACCGCCAACCANNCTCGACACCATCCCCGCGCCGCTGCTGGATCGTATGGAGCTGATCCGGCTCTCCGGCTACCTCACAGCCGAGAAGGTGGCAATCGCGCAGCAGTATCTGATTCCACGTCAACTGGAGCGCGCGGGCCTGAAACGCGGCCAGCTCAAGATGGACAAGGCGGCGGTGCGCGAGGTGATCGAGCGCTACGCGCGCGAGGCGGGCGTGCGCAATCTCGAGAAGCGTCTCGGCACAATTGCGCGCAAGGTAGTCGTGAAGATCCTTCAAGGCACGAAACCGCCGGTTCACGTGGGCGCGAAGGACCTTGAGGCCTATCTGGGCAAGACCGACTTTCGTCCCGAGCCTCCGCAAAGAGGTGTGGGCGTCGTCACGGGGCTCGCCTGGACGCCGCTTGGTGGCGCCACGCTGGATGTGGAGGCAACACGCGTGCATGAGGCGGGGCGCGGCTTCAAGCTCACGGGCCAGCTCGGCGCGGTGATGAAGGAGTCCGCTGAAATCGCCTACAGCTACGCGGTCTCGCACTGCGATCACTACGGGGCGCCGCGCGAATACTTCGACAAGGCGTTCGTGCACTTGCACGTGCCGGCCGGCGCGACGCCAAAGGACGGCCCGAGCGCCGGGGTCACCATGACGAGCGCGCTGCTATCGCTGGCGCGTGGGCGGCGCCTGCCACGCCCGATCGCGATGACGGGCGAAATCACCCTCACCGGTCAGGTGCTGGCGGTGGGTGGTATTCGGGAAAAGGTAATTGCAGCGCGCCGCGCCGGAATCCGGGAGCTGGTTCTACCGGAAGCAAATCGAGGCGACTTCGATGAGTTGCCGGCCTATATCCGCGCCGGCCTGAAGGCACACTTCGCCCGTCACTACGACGACGTGGCGCAGGTCGTGTTTGACAAGCGCACGGTCAAGCGAGGCGGATAGGCTCGCCGGCCTGCTCGCTCGCGAGGCGTGAAAGTTCCGCGAACAGCTCCGCACCCGTCTGGTGGCTGCGCCATGTATCGCTCGCGGCGTCGAAGTCATAGTGGAAACCGCCACTGCGCGCCGCGACCCAGAGCTGGCGGACGGCCGACTGGGCGTTGATGATGATCTTGCTGCGGTTGGGGAATTCGAGTGTCAGAATGTCGTTGGCAGTCTCGAACTCGATGTCAGCGCCGCTGTTCTCGATCGCCTGTTCGATCGCTAGCAGCGTGGCGTCGAACTGGCGCTTGAATTCCGCGTCCTTCATGTTCCGGGATTCCGTAACTGGTGTCGATGGTCGGGATGGCGCGATGTTACCGGAGCGCCACACGCGCGTCATGGTGTCTCGAGGATGCGGTTTATCGCGAAGCAGTGGCAGGCTACACTACGCGACCACACCATGGACACGCGTATGGATTCGCGCTACGGGCGCCTGGCCGGACTGTTGCTGATCGTTCTTCTGCTTGCAGGCGGATGCGGCAAGCGCGGGCCGCTCTACCTGCCACCGGATGCCGGCAAACCGCCGGAAGCGGCCTCCCGGCCCTGAGCTTGCATGAACCCTTTTGGTTTCCGTGACCGGCAGTTGTTTGCCGAGGGCGTGCCCGTCGCGGCGATTGCCGAGCAGGTGGGCACACCGTGCTACATCTATTCTCGGGCGGCGATCGAGGCGCGTTACCGGGCATTCGATGCTGCATTCGGTACGCGCGCGCATCAGGTCTGTTATGCGGTCAAGGCCAATTCCACGCTCGCGCTGCTCAATGTGCTGGTGCGACTCGGCGCCGGATTTGACATCGTCTCGGGTGGTGAGCTGGAGCGCGTGCGCCGCGCGGGTGGCGACACCGCGAAGGTGGTGTTCTCGGGCGTCGGCAAGACCCGCGAGGAGATGCAGCTTGCGCTCGCCGCCGGTATCGGCTGCTTCAATGTGGAGTCAGAGCCTGAGCTCGACCAATTGAACGAGGTCGCGGCTCGCATGGGCAAACGCGCGCCGGTGGCGCTGCGGGTGAACCCGGATGTCGACCCCGCTACGCACCCCTATATTTCTACCGGGTTGAAGGAAAGCAAGTTCGGCGTGCCGATCGAGCGCGCACTCGCGATCTATCAGCGCGCGCTGTCGCTTCCGCACCTGCAGATCACCGGCGTGGGATGCCATATCGGTTCGCAAATTACGGACATGGATCCATTCGTCGATGCCCTCGAACGGGTCGTCGAGCTGGTGGGCGAGCTTGGCGATGCCGGTATCGAACTTGAGCATCTCGATCTCGGTGGCGGACTCGGCATCAACTACCGTGACGAAAGCCCACCCGAGCCGGATGATTTTGTGCTCGCTATCCTCAATCGCTTGCAGGGTCTCGGGTCGCGCTACCAGCGCCTGCGACTCATGATTCAGCCCGGGCGCGCCATCGTTGGCAACGCTGGCGTGCTGCTCGCGCGCGTGCTGTACCTAAAGCTGGGAGGAGTGCGCAACTTCGCGATCGTGGATGCTGGCATGAACGATCTCATGCGCCCGGCGCTCTACGACGCCTGGCACGATATCGCACCGGTGAAAGTTGATGCGCCGCGCACACCGCGCGTTTACGATGTGGTCGGACCGGTGTGCGAGAGCGGCGATTTTCTGGGGCGCAATCGCGAGCTCGGCATCGAGGCGGGTGATCTGCTGGTTGTGGCCTCGGCGGGTGCCTACGGTATGGCGATGAGCTCGAACTACAATACCCGCCCACGTGCCGCCGAGGTCATGGTCGACGGCGATCGCTTCCACGTCGTGCGTCGGCGCGAAAGCCTCGACGAATTGCTCGCAGCGGAGTCGCTGCTTCCCGGTTAGACGGGAGCATGTATGGAGCGCGTGCCGGAGCCTGAGCTGATGGACCAGCAGGCGCAGGCAGAGGCCTACGCGCAGGCGGACTTCAGCGTACCTCACCAGGCGTTCGTCGATCATTTTCGGCGCCTGTTTCCCGCCCACGCGCCGCGCCGGATCCTCGATCTGGGCTGCGGTGCCGCCGATATCAGCGTGCGCTTTTCGCGTGCCTGGCCACAAGGGCAGCTCACGGCCATCGATGGGGCGCCGGCGATGCTTCGTTGCGCACGGACCGCGGTGCGGGACGCGGGCCTTGAGGCGCGCATCGTGCTGCATAACCTCCGGCTGCCAGACCTCGCGGGAATCTCGCGTG
This sequence comes from Proteobacteria bacterium UBA6900, assembly GCA_002451215.1. GTDB lineage: Bacteria > Pseudomonadota > Gammaproteobacteria > Acidiferrobacterales > Sulfurifustaceae > SM1-46. The sequence continues at coordinate 75,671 of DKBM01000087.1, read as the reverse complement.
ATTTCGACACGGTGATCAGCAACAGTCTCTTGCATCACCTTCACGATCCGACAGTAATGTGGCGGGCCATTCAGTCGCTCGCCCTGCCCGGCGCCGCGGTTCTGGTGATGGATCTGTTTCGTCCACCCTCGTGCGAGGCGGTGGATGCCCTGGTTTCCGCCCACGCGGCGGCGGAGCCGGAGATTCTGCGGCGCGATTTCGCCAATTCGCTATGCGCCGCATTCCGGCCCAATGAGGTGCGGGCCCAGTTGCGTCAGGCCGGGCTGGCGTTCAAGGTCGAGACCGTCAGCGATCGACATCTGCTTGTTCATGGGATGATGCCGCGTGCATGACGGCGTTTCGTAGGCACAGTCACCAGCCTGTCAGTGGCGGCTCGGCAGAAGTCGCGTGCGCCAGCGCATGATCCGCTGATAGTTTCGCCCCCAGGCGATGCGTAGGTGCCGGAAGATGCGCCTTGCCCACGGCCAGTCGACAGACAACAACGCCAACCCAAGTGGCAGCATCCAGTAACCCAGTACCGGCAGGAAGCCAAGCATGCCGCCGATGACCAGCAGCACGCCGACCGTTTTGCGCAGGCGGTGGTTCTTCGAGGTGCGCAGCGCATTGAAGTGATTGAGGACGTACGTTTTCATGCCTGTTTACTATTTCAGGTTTCTGGCGCCCGCTGCAAGCATGGTAAGCTTTTTTAATGTTGATTCCGTTCAGCAAGATGCAAGGACTCGGTAATGACTTTGTCGTGCTGGACGGCGTGACAAGGGCCCTCCGGCTGTCTCCGGAGCAGGTTCAGCGGATCGCTGATCGCCACTTTGGCGTCGGTTGCGACCAGGTGCTCGTGGTCGAGCGCCCAAGCACGCCGGGCACGGATTTTCGTTATCGGATCTTCAATGCCGATGGCGGCGAAGTGGAGCAGTGCGGAAATGGCGCGCGCTGCTTCGTGCGTTTCGTGCATGACAAGGACCTTACCCACAAGCGGGAGATTGCGGTGGAGACACTGGCCGGTGTGATCCACCCGCGCCTCGAGCCCGATGGGCAGGTAACGGTCGACATGGGTGCGCCGCGATTCGAACCTGCCGACATTCCCTTCGAGGCGCCGGCGCGCGCCGAGCAGTACGACCTTGATATCGATGGCCGCATGGTCCGGGTGAGTGTGCTCTCGATCGGAAACCCCCACGCCGTGTTGATCGTCCCGGACGTCCAGCGGGCCGACGTCGCGGGCGACGGTCCGCGCATCGAGCGCCATGCGCGTTTCCCACGGCGCGTTAACGCCGGTTTTATGCAGGTGATCGATCGCAGTCACATCCGTCTACGCGTCTATGAGCGCGGCGCGGGCGAGACTCTCGCCTGCGGGACCGGGGCTTGCGCCGCCGTTGTCGCCGGTCGCCAACGGGGACTGCTTGATGCTACTGTAGAGGTGAGTCTGCCCGGGGGGAGCTTGCACGTGACCTGGGAGGGCGAAGGGCACGCGGTATCGATGACGGGCCCGGCCACTACGGTATTCGAAGGCACGTTGGATCTCGACCGTTTATGACACAGAAGCTCTCGAACGACGATCCGCAGGGCGAGCTTTCCTGGGAAGACGCGGTCGCGCGTTATCTCGAGGATCACCCCGATTATTTCGATCGCCATCCCGAGGCGCTGGCTCGCATCAGGATTTCGCACGAGGTAGGCGGGCCTGCGGTTTCGCTCATCGAGCGCCAGGTACAGCTGCTGCGCGAACGTGAGCAGGGCCTGCAACGCCAGTTGCGCGAGCTGGTAGGCATCGCGCGCGAAAACGATGCGCTTGGCAAGCGGCTGCACCAGTTCGCGTTGGCGCTGCTGGAAGCGCGCAATTTTGAGGATGCTATCGAGGCGGCGCGCGAGTTGCTGCGCCAGGAATTCGGATTGGAAGCGGTAGTGGTGCGCCTGCGCGGCCGCGCCGATTCGTCACCCAACGGACCGGAGCTGGTGCTTGAAGATGACCACCGGCTTGCGGCGGTGCTCACCGAGCTCGCAAGTGGCAAGCCTCTTTGCGGCGGTGAGTTTGACGAAGGGTTGCAGCGCTATCTGTTTGGCGAGCGCGTGGCCGATATCCGCTCCTGCGCGATCATCCCGCTCGGCGACAAGAATCCGCGTGGCGTGCTCGCGCTCGGCAGCCACGATCCACATCGTTTCCACCCCGGCATGGGCACGGTGTATCTCGCGCGGCTCGGTGACTTGCTGATGCAGGGGCTGGTGCGTTACCTGCGGTGAGCCGCATTCGCCAGCATGCCGCTGTCGATCCCCAATCGGCAGTCAGGCAGTTTCTCCATTATCTCCAGAATGAGCGGCGTGCCGCGGCGCACACCGTCGAGAGTTATCGCCGTGACCTGGTGCGGCTGGAAGAGTTCTGCGCACGCAACGGGCGAACCGATTGGGCGGCGCTGACAACGCCCGATGTGCGTCAATTTGTGGCCTCGCTGCATCATGCGCGGCTGGCCCCCAAGAGCATTCAGCGCATCCTCTCTGCGACTCGCTCGTTCTATCGTTTCCTCTTGCGCGAGGGCATGGCGCGACGCAGCCCGGCCGTCGGAGTGCCGGCACCGCGCGCGCCGCGACGCTTGCCTAAGGCGCTCAGCACCGACGAGGCGGTGCGCCTGGTCGAGGCGGTCGGCGATGGTCCGATCGCGCGGCGTGATCGCGCCATGCTCGAGTTGTTCTATTCCTCGGGTCTGCGTCTCGCCGAACTCGCGGCGCTCAACCTGGCCGATCTGGATTTCAGCGAGTCGCTTGTGCGCGTTACTGGCAAGGGAGCAAAGGAGCGGGTGATTCCGTTTGGCAGCGCCGCCGCTGATGCAATTCGAGCGTGGTTACCAGCGCGTGCTCGCCTCGCCGGTACCAGCGAGTCGGCCCTGTTCATCAGTCAGCGCGGGGAGCGGCTGTCGGGACGGGCGATCGAGCAACGCGTCGCACTCTGCGCGCGTCGCCAGGGCCTCGGCCGGCACGTGCATCCGCACATGTTGCGCCACTCGTTTGCGTCGCATCTGCTTGAATCGAGCGGTGATCTGCGTGCCGTGCAGGAGCTTCTCGGTCACGCCAATCTGTCGACGACCCAGATTTACACCCATCTCGATTTCCAGCATCTCGCCCGCGTCTACGACCAGGCGCACCCGCGGGCGCGCCGCAAGAAAGCTGTCTCATAGACGTTACGTCGCTGGCCGGAGAACCGCTGGTGGGCCTGCCCGACGTCACGGGCCGGCCAATTCGGGGATCGCCAAGGTCCCGGGAAAGCGCGATGATGACGTGTATGGACGATGTGCGTTACTACAGTCTGCGCCGGCTCTCGCCCTATCAGGGCACTGTCCAGGTGGTGGATCTTCCGGGTTTCCGGGCTATGAGTCCGGATGGCATCACGTGGCAAGTGCGCGTGCAAAGCCGCTACCCGCGCTTCGCGGGACGGGCGGTGTGGCGCGCGGACGGCAGCGGCAATCTGATCGAGACCGATCGCACGCGGGCGTTTTTCGACGCCATGCGGAGTGCACCAGTTTTGCCATTCCCGCTTGCGGATCGACAGGAACTCTGGCTGCTGGATGGGCGCGAGCAGGTACCGCTTGCGTTGCTCACCAGCACGCTCGAACGCGCCGCTCCGCCGCCGACATTCACTCCGCAGTGGCACCCGGCGCTTGCCGGCGACGACAGCTTCGTCTCCCGTACCTTCAGTTCTGGAAACACCGTTTCACTTATTGCGCATCGTGAATTGGTGAGCCGCTGTGTGCAGAAGGCGGCCGGTGTGCGCGTGCGCGCGCAGTGGTTCGTGCGATCCGAGGACGGCAGCGGGATGGGACTCGGCGGGAATGGAATCAGCGATGCTCTGCGCGGGCGACGACTGGTTCGTGAGGCGTTTCCGGAGTTGCTGGTGAGCGAGCGCTGGGAGACCGAGGCCGAACGCGGCCTGATGCGCGATTATCATGACTGGCTTGCACCCGGACTGCTGACGCACAGCAATCTGACGCGCGGAACGCGGGATCGCCTCGAACAGGCCGCTTGCCGACAGGCTGAGAGGCTCTATCAATTGCGCCAGTTGCTACCCGAGGTGCTGAATCCTGATCTCGTGAAGGTGGCGATGGTCGAGGCGATCATGCGTCGCTCGGCCGCAAACCCAGTGCGAGGCTAGGTGTCTGCGGCGATGTCCCGGCCGCGCCCCGACGGCATAGAATTCGAGCGCCACGAGTCCCCGCCATGGACCCATTACTGCAGGATCGCATTGTAGATGCCGCACTCGCTTTGGCCGAGGAATCCTCTTGGGAGCACGTGCGACTCCACGAGGTGGCGAGGCGACTGGGAATCGGACTGACCGACGTGCACTCGTGTTTTCGCGAAAAGGAAGACATTGTCGATGCGTGGTTCGACCGGGCGGATCACGCCATGTTGGTGGCTGCGGCATTGCCCGAGGTCGCGGACCTGCCTGCGCGCGATCGCCTGCAGGAGTCGCTGCTCGCGTGGCTCGGCGCGCTTGCCGCGCACCGGCGCGCGACGCGTGAGATGATTCTCGGTAAGCTTGAGTTCGGTCATGTGCATTTCCAGTGGGCTGGATTGATGCGCATCAGTCGAACCGTACAATGGTGGCGGGAAGCGGCCGGTCGCCGAGCGCCCTTTCCGTGGCGGGCACTTGAAGAGTCCGCACTGACGTCAATCTATCTCGCCACCTTCATCTGTTGGATGTCGGATCACTCGGAGCAGTCACGTCGTACACGGGAGCTTCTGTTGCGCCTCCTAAGTGCCGCGGAGCCCTGTGCGCGCTGGGTTCCGGGCGTCGGCACCGATCGCGCGCGCTGCGCGGCTTCGGAGAGTCCCTATGAGTCAGAAGTTCAAGAGCATACCCATTAGTACTGAATACGCGATAGCGGACGCCGAGATCAGCTCCTGCGCCGACGCCGAGCCGTACGCCTTGCGGGTGATTGGCGACAGCATGGCGCCGGAGTTCGTTGACGGCCACATAATCATTGTCGATCCGGCCATGCCGCCACACTCCGGCGCCTATGTGGTAATCGACTATGCGGGCGAGACAACCTTCCGGCAGTATGTGGTCGAGAACGGTCGCAAGTATCTCAAGGCGCTCAATCCCGCCTTCCCTGAAGTGGAGCTGGTTTCAAGCTATACCGTGCGCGGCGTGGTGGTGCAGCGCGCCGGACGCCGTCGAAAGGAACATAAGCACTACTACTGAGCCGGGTTTACGCGGCGCAAACGCGCATCCCGCGCGCGCCTGGACTCGTGCATCCGTGCACATCGCCGGACGCCGTCGAAAGGAACATAAGCACTACTACTGACGGGTCGCGGCCACGCCAGCGGTGGCGAAATTACTGCGGTGCCTTGCTGGTTTTGCGCGCACGCGGCATGGCGCCGCGCAGCAACTCATCGGCCCGATCGTGCAGCTCGCCAGCGCGTCCGCCGCGATAAAGGTGCGCCCGTGACCAGGCAAGGTTGTTGTTCTCGGCACGCGTGAATACCACCTGAAAGAGCTGCAACGAGGCCGTTGTAAAGGCCGCCAACGAGCCGGCCAGGTACAGCCGCCAGGCGCGAACGAACTTCGCGTCAAACATGCGCTCGATGGTGTCACGGTGCGATTCAAAGCGCGCCAACCAGTGCTCAAGTGTCTTGGCGTAGTGCAGGCGCAAGTTCTCAACATCAAGCACCGACAAGCCGTTGGGCTCGAAGATTTCCATCATTTCGCGAAGCGTCGGTGGATAGGCGCCGGGGAAGATGCGCTTCTCGATCCAGGCATTCATCTTCTCGGGGCGATTGCGCCCGATCGTGTGAATCAGTGCGCGGCCGTCCTCCTTGAGGACACGGTCGACGACGGCGCCGAGGTTCGCGTAGTTATCGCCGCCGACATGCTCAAGCATGCCGATGGAAACGAACACGTCGTAGTCGCCGTCCATGTTCCGATAGTCGTCCTCGACGTAGTCAATACGATCTGCCAGTCCTTCGCGCTTGGCCTTGGCGCGCGCGTAGGCGATCTGCTCGCGAGAAATGTTGTAGGAACGCACTTTGACACCGTAGTGGCGCGCCATGTGACGTGCGAGACCGCCCCACCCGCAGCCCGCTTCAACCACGGTGTCGCCCGGATTGAGCTGGAGCTTGCGGCAGACATGATCCATCTTCGCGATCTGGGCGTCCTCAAGCGTCATCGTGGGCGAGGGAAAGTAGGCGCACGTGTACTGCATACCGGCCGAGTCCAGCCACAGTTCGTAGAACTCGTTACCAAGATCGTAGTGGTGTTGGATGTTCTGGCGCGAACCAGAAAGACTATTGCGTCGCGCGCGCGTCAGGTACTCGCTGCGCAGTTCCTTCAGAGCGCGGGCCTGTTGAAGCCTGTTTGTTGCCCGGTAGGTGACCTCGAGCACCTCGACGAGATTCCCGTCCACCTCGATCCGGCCGATTGAGTAGAGATCGCCGAAATGCAGATCCGGGTTCACAAGAAGTCGAAACAGTGCGCCGCGGTCGCGGAAACGCACGCGGGCGACGGGCGCATCTTGCGAGGCGATGATTTCCTCACCGCTCCACAGAACGACCGTGACCGGCGGATTGCCAAGCACCTTCAGCATCTTGCGCGCCAGCCAACGATCGGTCGCCGTGGCGGGCGCGGTTGCGACGTCGCGGCTTGCCTCCGCAAGGGGCAGATCGAGGGTTGCAGTACGGACCTTCTTGTCGTTCATAGACGTTTCCTGACAGCGCGGCACCTGCGGCCCGCCACGAGAGGGTCAATCCTACCCGTTCCGCCCGGCCCCTTACAATTTCCGGCATTCCCCGGGGGACCTTTGTCGGCGCGTTCGCAACCGAAGCGCAATGGACGCTTTCTCTGTCGTGTCAGCCCCGATTGGGCCGAGACGTTCTATTCAGTGGGACATGTTTGCGGCAGATCTTGCGAGTCTCGGCGGCGGAAAGCGGTTCGTCGATGAGCCCGCAACGATAGCGCCCACCGTGCTCCCTTCCCAGCATTCGACAGTCATGGCATTCGCCGAAACTACGGGCCGCGCTCGCACGCTGCGCCCCGCGCACCACATCTTCCAGCAGTGCGCCTGCCCGTGCGGTCTGCTTGGCGTCGAGCGCCTTGCACGCCCGCCGCCAGATCCGGCCACGGACCGCGACGACGCGTCGACCCGCGGGGGTAAGCGCGAGACGCACCACGCGACGGTCTGTCCCGTCGCGACGTTTCTCGACAAGTCCACGGCGGGCCAGTACGCCAAGCGTTTGCGAAACCGTGCCTTTGGTGAGTTGCAGGAACTCGGTGACCGCCGCCGGGGTGTCACTCAGCCGGTTGCAGCGTGCCAGGTACTCGAGTGCCGCGCGCTGGACTGGTTGCAGGGCACCGTGACCATCACGGTCGCGGTGGATATCAGTCCGCAGCAGATAACCAAGACGCTCGATCACACGGTAGAGCCGGTCGGCGGGCATGGCCAGATGGTATCGGAGCCATATCGACTCGACTAGCATTTGGCCCTGGCCCGGAGCCAATCTTCGATGTCAATCACCCATCGCAATGCTCGCCACGAGTACTGGGGACCGTGGGCCACGCTCGGCTGGAGCGTGTTGCTGCTTGGCATCTTCATGCTCGTTCAGTACGGCGTCTGGCATGTCTTCTCCGACGTCGTGCAGATGCGGGATCCGGAGCTGACGTCCGGCGCTAGTGTGTTCGCGCGCTATGCCGGGCTCGTGCTCGCGCTGTCGACATATGCCACGGCCGGCGTTTGCGGCGCACTCATGATCGTGATCATCCAGGGCCGACGGGGGGTTCGTCCGGCGATCTATCTCGCCTGGCGTTGGGCAGGTTGGCGTACCTTCCGGTTCTGGTTCGCGACAAGCCTGGTGCTGGTGGGTGTTGCGGAGCTCGCCAATTATCTTGCGGATCGTCCTGCGGTGCCGGAGTTCATGCGGCTTGCCTATGAGACGGCCGGCTGGCTGCCACTGCTTGCGCTCGCGGTGGTGATGGTGGCGCCGTTGTTCGAGGAGGTGTTCTTCCGCGGATTCCTGTATGCGGGGCTGGCGCACTCGCGTATCGGACCCGTGGGAGCGATCGCCGTATCGGCGCTCATCTGGACCGTCATACACACCCAATACGATCTCTTCGATCTTACGCAGGTTCTTGTCGGCGGGCTGTTCCTGGGCTGGATGCGGGCGCGCACCGGCTCGGTATTGCTTCCGTTCGCCACGCACGCGCTCTGGAATGCCATCGCCTTGCTGGAGACGGCGTATTTCGCAGGCTTCTGACATCTCGCGCCCGCCAACGCGCGAATACGGCACCCGCTGTCGCCTCGCCGCGGTTCTGGTACCATCGCGCCGCAACCATCATGCGGCGTTTGCCGCGTTTCCTGCCAATACCGCACTGTGGCGCAATTTCGCATCTATCAGGCCCTGTACCTCGCGTTCTTCTCGGGCGCGCTCTATCGCGATGTCGCCCGCAACTGGAAGGGCGTGGCAATCATCTACGTGCTGCTGCTTGTCGCCGTGGCGTGGTTGCCGACCGCGGTTCGGCTGCAACTCGCCGTACTGCACTTTGCCGAGCATTACGCGCCACATATCGTCGAACAGATGCCGGTGGTTCGGGTCGATCAGGGTCATGTCCGGGTGGAGGCCGAAATGCCTTACGTCATCACGCTGCGTGGGCGCGACGTACGGCTCGCCGTACTCGATACCAGCGGCGCAACCACGAACCTCGAGCAGGCGCAAGCGCCGGTGCTCCTGACGGCGACCGAGCTAATCGTCCGCGATGGTGGCGAGGTTGAGCGCTACTCGCTCGAGCATCTGGACGGCGTGCGTCTCGATGCTGAAAGCCTTGCCAAGTGGGTGGCGCTTTCGCGTTTCATCTCGGTTCCGGTGATGTCGCTGGTCATGGTGCTGTACCTGGTGTTTTACCGAATGGGTCAGGCCTTTGTGTTTGGCGGAATCGGCTGGCTGTTCGGCCGCGCCCGCCCGCCGGGGCTGCCTTATCAATCGCTGGTGCGTATCGCTGCCGTCGCCATCACGCCGTCGGTCTGGTTTGAGGTGATCGCGGCCTCGCTGGGATACTCGGTTCCCGTGCCGATACTGCTGGCGGTGGTGCTGGCTTACCTGTATTTCGGAGTTCGGGCGAACCGCGAGGCGCGGGATGCCGAACTCATTGCCTGATGTGCTTGCGCGAATGCGGCGGGCAACTGCGCAAATCCGTTTCCGGGGTGCCCGTTCGGCGAATTGGCGCCGGCGGTGCAAGCGACTATTCTTAGGGCTGATTTGACTGGAGGGCAGGGAATCCAATGGCGCTCGACAAGAAAACGGTAATCCAGCTGGCGGTACTGGTGGTGTTGGGTGGGGCTGCTGCAGCGTACTTTCTCCTGCCTGATAGCGGCGCACTGGTCGACTCGGTCGTCGGTATGTTCGAGGACAAACCCGCTGCCACGACGGCCAAGAAAGCTCCAGCCATCAAGCGCCGCGGTGAAGACGCGTCGGCGCCGGCTGCGGCACCGGCCAAGCCCAAGCGGGCTGCGGCGCCCGTCATCCCGAATGAGCCCGTGAAAGGCATGGTGAGCGGCAAGCCGTTCTCGCTCGAACGCGCCTATGTACAGAACGGCGTATTGGTGCTGCTATCCGGCAAGGATCCGGCAACCGCCGGCGTCAGCATCCACGGACTTTCCAAGGCTTGGGATGTGCCGGCCGGGAAGAACGTTAAAGTGGCGGCAGACACCAAGGCTGACAGCGTGCCGGGAGTGCGAGTGAGCTGGAAGGACGACGCCGATGGCGCGCCGCAGTCGAAGGAATTCAAGGACCACTACACGCTGCAACTCGAGCTGGGCCCGGAGAAAGACGGCAAGATCCCCGGCAAGCTGCTGCTCACGTTGCCCGATGACCAGAAGAGCACGGTGGCCGGCTCGTTCGATGCCGAGGTGCGCGGGTTCCGAATCGTCAATGGCAAGCCGGACTTGTCGGCCGACGCGACCGACACGCTCGAATATCTCACGCTGCAAGAGCTGCTGAAGGGCGATCCGGGTCGCAACATCGCTGATGTCACCTTCCATGACCAGCGCCTGGCCGGTAGTGGCGATGCGATGACCGGCTATCTCGAGGTGCGTTATCGGGCCGGCGATGCCGCGCCCATCACCGAGCGCTACCAGTTCATGAAGGCGCAGGGTGAATGGAAAGTCCGTGGCCAGCTCAAGCTGACGCAGATTGACGAGGCGCATCCGGTCAAGGCGCCGGGCGCCAAGGCGCCATATGGCGAGCTGTTCCCATATCTCGCCGCCCGCCGGTTGGAAGCCGAGCTTGCCAAGAGGTCGCCGAAGAAGGGCGTGTACGACGTAGGCTTCGAGAGCCGCACCGCGGACAAGTACAAGATCGGGCAATGCGATGTGAGCTATCGGCTGGAGGGCGCTGCCGAGCCGACCAAGGTAAGCTATCTGTTGCGCAACAAGGCCAAGGGTTGGCAAATTGAGCGTGCCTTGCGCGCGAACGAAAAGATCAATTTCGACAACGGCCGGATCGAGGTTGCCAAGGCGGCCAAGAAGAAGTGAAGCGGTAGCGTGCCGTATCAACAAAAAACCCCGCCGTTGCACGGCGGGGTTTTTTAATGTCGGCGCACGACCGACGGGATGAATCTGGTTCGCCGCTATAGTGGCTTGACGACGGTCGCCTGCATTCCCTTGGGGCCCGTCTGGCTTTCAAATTCCACCGATTGACCCTCGACGAGCTTCTTGAAGCCGGTGCCCTGAATGACGGAATAGTGCACGAAGACATCGGCGCTCCCATCCTCCGGGGCGATGAAGCCAAATCCCTTTGTTTCGTTAAACCACTTGACGGTACCTGTACGCATTACGGAATTGCCTCGCTCAAGAATTGAACCGGCGGCTGCTGGCGTGCACGGACGCTTCGAGACGCGCGGGGCGACTGGCGAGGAACCGCTACGGCAACAACCACGGCCTTTCGGCCGCTCGCCAGTATAGCGAAACCGGTTTTCTTGTATAGAGAATGGCGGCGCTCATGGTGCCTCCTGCGCCGGTTGGGCGAGCGCGTGCGCAATGGCTGCGCGAAGGCGTGTCGGGTGCGCCTCGCTCTGCACCGATGCGTGGAACTGTCCGTCGTGGAACAGGAACAACGCCGGAAGATGAAACACGTAAAACTCGCGCGCCAGTGCAAGATCATGTCCGGCGTCAACTTCGAATATGGTGATGTCCGGGTAGCCCGCTTGGTACTCCGTCAATACCCGTTTCCAATGACTGCAGGAACCGCAGCCCTCGCTGGTAAATATGACCAGTGCCGTGCCCGGCGTTTCCGCCAACACATGGTGAAACCGGAATTGATCAAGGATCGGGAATTCCACGCACGAGTTTCCGTTGTATCCGCGCGTTCGCGAACGGGACACAGCACGCGGCGTGGCGGGATTATAGCGCGGCAGTGTGCAGCATGAACTCGGCGCGGCGTGTTTCGAACAGCTGTTCGTAGGTGCGCATCAGCGCCTTTTCATTGGCGCTGTCGTCGGATTGAGTGAGGCGTGCGCGACGTGCCTCGAGCGCGGCAATCTCGCTGGCGAGCGTTCTGGCGTGGCCTTGCCCGTGCCCCTTGTCATCGGTAGTCGGTGTCGATCGCATCTATGTTTCTCCGTTAGTTGCGTTTGCTAGAGTAGGCAAGGTTCATGACAGTCCGGCGACGGATTGGTCCAGTTCTTTCGAGGGAGATAACAATGCATTTGCCGTGGTACGTAACCGCACTTGGCGCAGCGCTGGTGTGGGGAATCCATTACCCGCTGGTCGATCACGCGCTCAAGCGCCTTTCATTGACTGGTGTACTGTTACTGACGGCGCTGCCGATCCTGGTCCTTCCGCTTGTCACGCGCGGGCTGGGGACTGACCTTGTGGCCCTGCGCGCCATGAGTTGGAGCGAGCGGGTGCCAATCCTCGCCCTCGCGCTTACCAGCCTCGCCGGGTCCGTGCTGCTCTATCTTTCGATCTCCGGAAAGAACGCCACGCTCGCCAGTCTCATCGAAATTACCTATCCTGTATTCGTTGTGCTGTTCGCGTTCCTGCTATTTCGGCAAATGGACCTCAATGCCAGCGTGCTGATCGGCGCCGGATTGGTGTTCGCCGGGGTGGCGGTTATTGTCCTTGGCAATCCCTAACAAACCTGACGTGCCCATGGACCGGTCAAAGGGTAACGCGCCCCGACAATCGGCCAGCGTCGAAATTCGATGAAAATGGACTTGAGTTTCGGCGCATACCGTCCTGGAGGTAATGGGAGGAGAGGTAGCCATGTCCCGCAAGATGTACCGTCAGGTGTCCGTGCTACCGGAGCACGCGCCTGGCGATCTCTCTCGTTTTAGGGCAGGCACTGCGCTATAAAGGCCGCATGCGCGTGCTGCTGGTAGAAGACGATGAACTGCTCGGCGATGCCATCCGAGCCGGGCTCATGCAGGAACACTATGAGGTCGAATGGGTAACGGACGGGCACGCGGCCGAGGCGGTACTGCTGGCACGTGACTTTGACATCGTGCTGCTCGATCTCAATCTGCCGCTGCGCGGCGGTCTCGAGGTGTTGCGGCGATTGCGCATCGACCATCGTACGGTGCCGGTGCTGGTGCTGACTGCGCGTGACACCCTTGCCGATCGCGTGCAGGGACTCGACAGCGGTGCCGATGACTACCTCGTCAAGCCGTTCGATCTCGTTGAGCTTTATGCGCGTATGCGGGCACTGATGCGGCGCCACCGCGGCCCCCACGATCTGCTGCACCACGCCGATTTGGTGCTCGATCCGCAAGCGCATCGTGTCACGCGTGCGGACCAGCCGGTTGAACTCACGCCGCGCGAGTTCGCGTTGCTCCGGGCCTTGCTCGAGAACAGTGGGCGCGTGCTGTCACGCGCGCGGCTTGAGGAATTGCTCTACCCGCAGGGAGCGGATGTCGGCAGCAACGCCATCGAGGTTCACGTGCATCACCTGCGTCGCAAGCTCGGCGGCGAATTGATCCAAACAGTGCGCGGGGTCGGTTACCTCGTGCCGCGTGGCCGCTAATGCCGTCGTTGCGCCATCGACTGCTTTTGTTGCTGCTTACTCTGTTCGCCGCAGCGTGGGCGCTGTTGGCTGTGCTGTCCTACTCAGCGGTACGTCACGAGGTTGAAAAGCAGTTTGATGCGGAATTATCCCAATCGGCGCGCGTGTTGCTGGGTCTGACGCGCCATGAGCTGCAGGAGGACAGTTCAGACAGCGGCGTAGCGCCCGGACTGATAGGCGGTCAGGCTCATCCCTACGAAGAGAGGATTGCCTTTCAGATCTGGCAAGACGGTGATCTGCTGTTGCGCTCGGCCAATTCGCCGCCAACACCCATGTCGCCTTCCGACGGCTTCCACGATCGCGAGATCGATGGCGCCACTTGGCGCACGTTTGCGCTTACCGATAAGGCGATCATGGTTACGATTAACGTCGGTGAGCGCTATGAGGTTCGCAACGAGCTCGTCTACGACATTCTGGGCACCACTTTGCTGCCGGTGGTGCTGGCGCTTCCTCTGCTCGCCGTCCTTATCTGGTCGGGGATCAGCGCGGGACTCGCGCCATTGGGCCGGATGGTAGGCGAGATCGGCCGTCGTACACCCTCGGCGCTCGAACCGCTTGCCATGCGCGACGTGCCGGAGGAAATACAGCCACTGGCGAAAGAGCTGAACGGGCTTCTCGGGCGTCTGAGAGGAGCCCTGGAAAGTGAGCGGCGGTTCACGTCCAACGCGGCACACGAGCTGCGCACGCCGCTCGCGGCGCTCAGGGCGCAGGCTCAGGTGGCGCAACGCGCGACTGTGGAAACCGAACGCAGTCAGGCGCTCGATCAATTGATTCGCGGCGTCGATCGAGCCACTCGACTCGTGGAGCAGATGTTGCAGCTTGCGCGCCTCGATCCGGAAAGCGCCGCACGCCACTACCGCGAGGTCGTGCTTGCCGACGTTGTGGCGGAGGCTGTCGCCGGGTTGGCCAGCCGCGCAATCGAGCGGCGTATCGATCTTGGCGTGACCGAGACCAACCGTGCCACGCTGCGGGGTGACGCTGCGCTGCTCGGGGTATTGGTACGAAACCTCGTGGATAACGCCATTCAGCATAGCCAGGAAAATGCCCGCGTCGACGTGGCGATTGACAGTGCCCCGGAGGTCGTCACGCTGACCGTGACGGACAGCGGCCCTGGCATTCCAGTGGAGGAGCGCCCGCGTGTGCTCGAGCGGTTCTACCGCATGCGCGACACGCGCGCCTCGGGCACCGGCCTCGGACTTTCTATCGTCCAGAAGATCGCGGAACTTCACGCCGCGACGGTGACATTCGAAGACGCACCCCATCCGCCTGGACTGCGCGTGTGCGTACGCTTCCCACGCCCCCACGACGTGACGGAAACCGATACCTGATTACCGCAGGGCATTGAGGTAAGACGCGATCTGCTTGCCTGCCGGGCGGTCAACTGTTCCAGCGTTGTGCTCGCCGGCGGGCCAGACGCCTTCAACCTCACCATTGGTGTCGGGCGCGTCGCCGGCAATCAATGGCATGCCTACGACGACTCTACGTTCTTGCCGGACGGGTCGGCCAGCAAACAGCGCACGGCGGACCGCCGCCGTGCGCTGCACCGACTTGCCGCTAAAGGTTGTATCCGGTTTCGTTGTGCAGCACCGTGTCGAGGCCTTCGGTTTCTTCCTCGCTGCTCACCCGCAAACCGACGAGCGCGTCGACCAGCTTGAACAGCACAAGCGTCAGCACTGCCGACCAGACGATCGTGACCGCCACACCGGTGAGCTGAACGCCCACCTGCTTGCCCATCGTCATGCCTTCAGCGAATCCGACACCCCCAAGGAACGGCGCGGCGAAAACGCCGGCGAGCGTGGTGCCGAGAATGCCACCGACTCCGTGCACCGGAAACACATCGAGAGAGTCGTCGATATGAAGGACGCGCTTCATGAAGTTGGTGGCGAAGAAACATACGACTCCGGCGGAAAGTCCAATCGCGAGCGCGCCGAGCGGACCGACGTAACCGGAGGCGGGCGTGATGGTACCGAGTCCCGCGACCATGCCGGTGACTATGCCGAGCACGCTGGGTTTCCGGAACCGCACCCACTCGCAGATCATCCACGCCGCAGCGCCGGCAGCGGCGCCGACGTGCGTGACCAGCATGGCCATGCCCGCCGCGCCGTTGGCCGCCACCGCGCTGCCGGCGTTGAAGCCGAACCAGCCCACCCATAGCATGCCCGCCCCGGTCACGCTCATGGTGAGGTTATGCGGCGCCATGGCTGTTTCAGGAAATCCGCGTCGGCGCCCGAGCACGAGCGCCGCAACCAGTGCTGCGACGCCAGCATTAATGTGCACCACCGTGCCTCCGGCAAAGTCGAGCAAACCCATCTTCTGCAGCCAGCCGTCGCCCCATACCCAGTGGCACACCGGAAGGTAAACGAACACCAGCCACAGCAGGCTGAACAGCAGCATGGCGGAGAACTTCATGCGTTCCGCGAAGCCGCCGACCACGAGTGCCGGCGTGATGATCGCAAACGTCATTTGGAACATGACAAACACCGTTTCCGGAATCGTTCCCTTAACCGTGTTCACGCCGATGCCGGCGAGTAATGCCTTGCCGAGCCCGCCCCACCAGGCGTTCTGCGCGCCGCCATCGCCAAAGGCAACCGCATAGCCAAACAATACCCACACTACCGAGGCCACCGCGGCGATGGCAAAGCACTGCATTAGCACCGACAACACGTTCTTGGTGCGCACCAGCCCGCCGTAAAAGAGTGCAAGCCCGGGCAGCGTCATGAACAGCACCAGTGCGGTGGAGGTAAGCATCCATGCCGTGTCGGCCGCGTTCAAGACTGGCTGAGAGTCCGCCGCGTGGGCGGCAAGCGGCAGGACAAGCGCGGCAGCCGCCGCGACCAGAGCGTGAATTGATTTCATGGCAGTTCTCCCCGTGAAGGCTGGACTAGAGTGCACCGCGACCGGTTTCACCGGTGCGGATGCGTACGACCTGTTCAATGCTGCTGACGAAGATCTTGCCGTCACCGATTTTTCCGGTGCGCGCGGCCTGGGCGATCGCCTCCACCACGCGGTCGGTCAGGTCGGCCGCGACGGCCACCTCGATCTTGGTCTTTGGCAGGAAGTCCACGACGTACTCGGCGCCGCGGTACAGCTCGGTGTGACCTTTCTGGCGGCCGAATCCCTTCACTTCGGTTACGGTCATGCCTTGTACGCCGATTTCGGACAGTGCTTGGCGCACGTCATCCAGTTTGAACGGTTTGATAACCGCGGTAATGAGTTTCATCGAGATGGCCCCCGTGGTGCATGCGGCAAATTTGATGTTGTTTTGTCGGCCCCGTCCGCGCAGGAACGGTGCGGTCGGCATGATATGCCGCAACCGCGGTGGGATAAAGGTGCCCGGGGTGTACCGCCCCTCAATCTTGCAAGGTCAGCACGCGTCGCAGGAAATCGAATGCCTGACGGTGGATTCCGGGGTTCGACGACTCGCGCGGGCCGGCGACGTTGAGTGTGCGGATGCCGTGGCGGGCGAGCCAGATGCCGACTGCGCGTGGCTCGCCCGGGGTATCAAGATCGATAACGAGGCAGGATTTGCCGTGGCGTTCGGCGAGCTCGCGCGTGAGCGCCGTGCCGCTGCTTGGCGCGCCGCGGGTTAGGATGAGTGTGCCGTCGGCCTCCCGTACGTTGCGGGCGGTACGTTCGGGGTAGTCGGGGCTCACCGTTTCGGTAAGCGGGTAGTGAATTGGAATCGGGCCGTCTTCGGCGCGCCGCCCTCTGGGGCAGTAACCACCGCACGGAATCGCGAGCGCGATCGCGGCGTCCAGTGCCGCCCTGTCGACGCCTGTCTGGCCGCCCGAGATGATCTTCTGTGGACGCACCGGCCCGCGGTCATCAAAGGCATAGCGTCCGCGGCGCAACAGCTTGTATTGGCGGATCATCCGTACACACATGGCGAGCGCCGCTGGATTGAGCGCGTCGAGCGGCACTCCAACCTGCAGGGCGATGCCGTTCACGTCCTGCGCGCCGACATCGATGTAGCGCGCCACACTATCGCGACCGAGCGCCTCAATGTGCGCGTCCCAAACGATATCGTGACCCTCAAACGGTCCGATGAAGCGCAGGTGCGCGCGCTCGCCATCCAGCGCCAGCAACTCGTAGTCTGTGCCAAGCATGGCGAGCCGCTGCGCCAGGGCGTGCACCTGTTTCCTCATCAACTGTGCGGACTCGATCATTGGCGCCGATTATGGCATGGCGGTGATTCTGCTAATCTGTTGCACCGTGCGACGCGCGAGTTTTAAGACCCCATGCAGGCACCCCGCATCACCACCGCTATCCCGAAGCAGCGCTACCAGTTGGGCGAATACCAGGCAGTGGTGTTGGGCGACATCGAGAGCCCCGATGCCGTTCGTTATCAATATATCCTTGCGCTGGTGCGTGCCGGCGAGAGCAGGCCTGGTTTCTACGTGAGCTGCGAGAAGAATCCGCGATCACTGGCAGCAGAGGGATCGCATCGGCTGCGCGTGATTAGCGCTGCATTCAACGAGGAGATCGGTTCCTCAAATGATTGGTCCGATGCAGATGCATTCGCGGCACAGGCGCTGGCGCTCGCCATTCAGGTGCTCGGTCTCGGGGAACTCAAGCCGGAACGGCTGCTATAGCTCATGCTTCGTAGAGTAGCGCGCCCGCGGCGTCCTCGACACGCACCTTGATGGGGAAGCCCTGACGCACGCTTTGCGTGATCACGCAGAAGTCCTCGAACAGATGGGTGCAGCGCTCCAGCCTGGGCTGCTGGGCGTGATCGACTTGCACCGCGATCGTCACTTCGACGCCGCCGATGCGAAGTCGCCCCTTTGCGTTGCGTGTATAGGTACCGCGCACGCGTGTCGTCAGGCCATGGGCGGTGGCATGTGTTTTGTTGAGACAGAACAGCAGGCTCGCCGACAGGCAGTTGGCGACCGCCGCCGCCAGTAGCCGCGAAGCGTTGGGCCCGTTTTCCCTGCCGAGCGGCGCCGGTTCGTCAAGGAGGAGATCTGGCACCTGCGGCCAGTCAAACTTCACGCGAAACTCGTAGTCGCTGACGTGCGTCAGCTCGAGTTCGAAGTTGCGCTCCTCAGGTGCGGCGGCGGACGGCGCCATGGCGAGTCTTCAGTGGTCGTGGCCACCGGGTCCATGTACATGGCCGTGCTCGAGTTCTTCGGTCGTGGCGGCGCGCACCTCGATGATCTCCACATCGAAGTGCAGCGTCTTGCCGGCCAGCGGGTGATTGGCGTCAAGCACCGCGCCCGTGTCGGTCAGTTCCACGATCACGAACGAGATTCGCCCATTCGGCCCGTCGGCATAGACGCGCTCGCCGACGGCGAGCGTCATCTCGGGCGGGAAATGTTCCCGCGGCGCCTCGAAAACAGCCTCCGGGTTCTTTTCGCCATATCCTTCACCCGGCGCTACAGTCACCTTCGACTTGTAGCCGGCCTCCTTGCCTTCCAGGGCCTGCTCGAGCCCGGGGATGATATTGCTGTGGCCATGCAGGTAGGCGAGTGGGTCGCGACCCGTGCTTGAGTCCAGTACCTCGCCGCTGTCATCGGTGAGTGTGTAATGCATCGCAACCACTGTGTTGAGAGCGGCTTTCATAACGGCAACCTCGGGGAAGAAAGAAATGAGTAGGCCACCACTATAACGCAACTCGCCGGTGCGAGACACACGCCCGCCGCATTTTCTATACTGCAGATGAACCGAGGAGCTCCGGGATATGGCGAAACCGAAGGCGCGCGTCGAAATAGAATACTGTGCGCAATGCAGGTTTATTCTGCGTGCCAGCTGGATGGCTCAGGAGTTACTCATGACCTTCGGCGAAGAGCTGGGTGAGGTGGCGCTCGTTCCAGGCAGTGGCGGGATCTTCGAAGTGCGAATCGATGGCGAGAAGCTCTGGAACAAGAAGGAGGCGGGCCGCTACCCCGAACCGAAGGAGATCAAGCAATTGGTACGTGACCGCATCGCACCGGGCAAGGACCTTGGTCACAGCGACCGGAAGTAACCATGGTAAAACATCTAAGCGTGCACACACGCAGTCAGGGTCTGTACGAATTTACCGAGGCAGTGACGGCGCTGGTGCGTGAGACCGGCGTTCGCGAGGGACTGTGTACCGTCTTTATCCGGCATACTTCGGCAAGTCTCGTCATTCAGGAAAATGCCGACCCCTCGGCGCAACGCGATCTGGATCGCTGGTTGAATCGTCTCGTGCCGGAAGGTGACGCCCTGTATACGCACATTACCGAGGGGCCGGATGACATGCCGGCGCATGTGAAGGCTGCGCTTACGGCAACTTCTCTGTCGATCCCCATCGCCGATGGCCAACTGACGCTTGGCGTGTGGCAGGGAATTTATCTATGGGAGCACCGCCGCCAGGGTGGCGCGCGCAAGGTAGTTGTACATGTCGGCAGCTAGGCGCTGTGCGTGGCTGTGCTACGCTTCTGGCTATCCGCATCTCCCGGTAGTTCCCCCAATGACAAGCATTGCCCGTGTATTGGCTGGTGTTCTCGCGATCCTGCTCGCAACCAATCCGGTCGGTCCGGTGCGTGCCGCTGGTGACGAGGAGGTATTCGATGTTGCCAAACACTATACGGTGAAGGTCCGCACGCAGGTGGAACTACCGTTCTTCGGTGACCGGAAGGGAACTTCGATCGGCGCCGGGTTTGTCGTCGACAGCCAGCGCGGCTGGATCATGAGCAACGCGCATGTGGTGTCGCGGTCGCCCTCCAAGGTGTCGGTGTCGTTTCTTGGCAACGGCTTCGTGCCGGCGAAGAAGCTGTTTGTCGACCCGTACGTGGATCTTGCCATTCTCGAAGTCGATGCCAAGGCGCACAGGCGCAAGCTCAAGGCGGCGCAACTGGATTGTCGTGCGCTGCCTGCGATCGGCCATGCTGTCGGGGCGTTCGGTCACCCGTGGGATCTTTCCTATACCGGTACACGCGGGATCATTTCCGGTGTCACCTCCAAGTTCAGCGGTGCACTGGAGATGTTGCAGACCGATGCGCCGATCAACCCCGGCAATTCGGGTGGACCGCTGATCAGTCTGAAAACGGGCATGGTGGTAGGCGTCAACACCGCCTCGCGCAAGAGCAGCCAGAACACCAACTTCGCCGTGCCGATGGTGCAGGCCTGCCGCGTCCTTGAGCTGCTGCGTGCCGGGCGCGATCCCTCGCCGCCGGAGTTGCCGGTGGTGTTTTACAAGGACGTGGATGAGAGCAAGCAGTTGCGTGTCGCGCAGGTGCACCCCGAGCGCGATAAGATGAAACTGAAGGTCGGCGACGAGATTCGCGGGGTGGAGGGCGAGGAGGAAAGTGTCGAGAGCAAGGGGCGTCTCATTCACCTGTTGCGCGGGCGGCTTGATCAGGCGTCACTTCACGTCGTGCGTGACGACGCGGCCGTAACGCTCACGGGCCGCTTTGCGGCAGCCGAGTCGGTCACGCGGCGGCGCGGCGCCTACGCCTCCGGCCTGCTCGTTGCCGCCACGCCATGGCGTGATCTTGGCGATCTGGCTGACACTCGGCTCGCACTCATGGTGCATTACGTCGAGCGCGGCTCGGCCGCCGACGCGCAGAAGATCGAAAGCGGTGATCTGCTGGTGGCGGTGGACGGGCAGCCAGTGACCGAGCTGGACGATCTGCAGCGGCGCCTGAAAGCGGCGCAGGCCGCAAAGAAGGAAGTGAAGCTGCGA
The DNA here is from genome assembly GCA_002451215.1 of Proteobacteria bacterium UBA6900. Classification (GTDB taxonomy): domain Bacteria; phylum Pseudomonadota; class Gammaproteobacteria; order Acidiferrobacterales; family Sulfurifustaceae; genus SM1-46. The sequence continues at coordinate 55,000 of DKBM01000087.1, read as the reverse complement.
CTGCTGCGCCTTGGCGACATTGAAGATGGTTTGTTCGTATATATCGAGCGGCCGCTGCCAGTAGCGAATCTTCGTCTCATTGGCGGCCAGTCCGAGTAGTGCGTTCGTGACGCGTATGGCTACGCGCGTCGCCCCGTGTGGTTCCTGGTCCTCTCCCATTACTGCCGAGCTGATCGTGGCCGGTACGGTCACGCTCGGGCAGATCGTCGCCGACGACGCCGATCTCTACTGGAGCGAGGGCAGGCCCAGCGAGGGTGGACGCACCGTGATCTGCCGTCGGCGAGCAGACGGTACTATCGAAGACGTTCTGCCGGCCCCATTCAACGCGCGCAGCCGCGTGCATGAGTATGGCGGTGGCGCGTTCACCGTGCATGACGGAACCGTGTATTTTGTGCACGACGGCGACGGCCGCATTTACCGTCTCGTTGTGGGGACGACCCCGGAGCCGCTCACCACGCCGGGCACCCGGCGCTTCGCCGATCTCCTGCTGGATGTCCGGCGCGGACGGCTGCTGTGCGTGAGTGAAGAACACCTCGAGCATGGCGAACCGGTCAACACGCTGGTTGCCATCGATGTGGCGAGCGGCAAACTTGCGACGCTCGCCACCGGCGCGGACTTCTACGCCTCTGCCACACTGAGTCCTGACCACCAACGCCTCGCTTGGCTTTGTTGGCGACACCCGGACATGCCGTGGGACAGCACGGAACTGTGGGTGGCGTCGCTGGATCAGCCCGGTATGCCGCGGGATGCCCGGCGCGTGGCAGGCGGGAGCGGGGAGTCGATATTCCAGCCACAGTTCGGGCCGGACGGTACGCTTCATTTCATTTCCGATAGAAGCGGCTGGTGGAATATCTACCGGCTGGGCGATTCTGGCGTTGAGGCACTCGCGCCGCGTGAGGCCGAGTTCGGTGTACCGCAGTGGGTGTTTGGCATGTCCACTTATGCCTTCACCGCACCCAAGCGGATCGTCTGCGCGTTCAGCGAGCGAGGCCGCTGGCGGCTTGGCGAGATCGACCTGGTCGCGTGCAAACTGCGCGAGATCGCAACCCCTTATACAGACGTAACCAGCGTGTGTGCGTGCGAGGGGGCGGCATGGTTTGTGGGCGGCTCGTCAGTGAGCGCACCGGCGATCGTGCGCCTGCATCCAGCGAGCGGGGTCGCGGAAGTGGTGAGCACTTCCAGCGCGCTTACGATAAACCCCGCCTATCTCTCGCAGCCGCAGATGCTGGCGTACCCAACGGGCGATGGGGAGATGGCGCATGCCATGTTTTATCCGCCCTGCAACCGCGACGTCGGGGTTCCAGCCGGCGAGTTGTCGCCTCTACTGGTCGTGAGCCATGGCGGGCCGACCTCCGCCAGTACCACTACGCTTAATCTGCGGCTGCAGTACTGGACGAGTCGTGGCTTCGGGGTGCTGGACGTGAATTACCGCGGATCAAGCGGTTTCGGGCGGACCTATCGGCACGCGCTCGACGGGCGCTGGGGAATCGCCGACGTAGAAGATTGCGTGCGTGGCGCACAATATCTGGTGCAGCAGGGGCGCGCCGATCCTGCACGGCTTGCGATCCGTGGCTCAAGCGCTGGCGGCTTTACGACACTGTGCGCGCTCACCTTTCATAACGTGTTTGCGGCTGGTGCAAGCTACTATGGCATCAGCGATCTCGAGGCGCTCGCGCAGGATACCCACAAGTTCGAGGCGCGTTACCTGGAGCGTCTTGTTGGACCGTATCCTGCGGAGCGCAATCGCTATGTCGAGCGTTCGCCGATTCATCACGTCGAACGGCTCGGCCGGCCGATGATTTTCCTCCAGGGCCTGGATGACAAGGTTGTCCCGCCCAGTCAGGCAGAACGGATGGTCGAGGCGTTGCGTGCCAAAGGCATCGCCGTGGCGTACGTCGGCTTCGCTGGCGAGGCGCACGGGTTCCGGCGTGCCGAGAATATCCGTCGCGCGCTGGAAGCAGAGTTGTCGTTCTACGGCCAGGTTTTTGGATTTGAACCCGCCGATCGCATCGAACCGGTTGCGCTCGCGCGTGTCGTGGGCCAGGGTCTCAGCTGATTGCGCCGCGGATAATCTGCGCCGCCGGCACACCGTGGCGCACGAGTAGTGCTTGCGTGGCATCGAGCGCAGCGGTGTTTCCCGCCAGGTAGTAATCCGACTCCGACCAGTCGCCGTGATGTGCCGCGAGCTGTTCCTCGAGGGCCAAGGTAGCGCGGGCGGGATCGATCACGATCGGGACGTAGTAGAAATTGTCGAGCGCATCGGCCCAGGCTCGGCAGAGGTTTTGCAGGTACTGGCCAGTCGCGGCTTCGGTAATCCAGTAAAGATGCAGCGTTCCGGCCACATCGAGCGCCATGGCGTGCTCGATGAGGCTCTTGCTTGGCGCGAAGCCAGCGCCGTAGGCGATGAACACCAACGGCCGAGGCGAGGTGTCATCCAACACAAATTCTCCACGTGGGCCCTCGACCATGACAGTGTTCGAGGGTCGCAGATTGTTCGCGACATGCCGAAGGAACGGATCGTCTGCGCGGCGCGGAATGTGAAACTGCAGGTTGCGATCATCGCACGGACAGCTTGCGATCGGAAATTCGCGCGCCGGCTCATCGTTGACACTCAGCATGACCGACTGACCCGCCAGGAAGCGCAGGCGGTTGGTACGCGGCGTTTGCAGATGCAGCAACGTCATTTCTTCCGACAGCGGCGTGACCTGGTGAACCCGGGCGGCAATCTGCTGCAACGGAATTTCCCCGGCGTCGACTCCCTCGGGCGCCTCGAAAGTGCAGTCCGTAACGGCGGTGTGGGAGCAGAGCAGTACAAACCCGTGGGCCTTCTCGTTCTCCGGCATCACGTAGTCGTGATTGCGCACTTTCTTGGTCCGCCCGCTCACGACACGCGCCTTGCACAGGCCGCAATTGCCATTGCTGCAACCGTAGTTCATGTTCAGGCCGGCGCGCAGCGCGGCCTCGAGCACGGTGTCGGCACCCTCGACAAAGAAATCGTGCTGGCTCGGAAGCAAATGTACGTGTGCAGCCATGACTCGAAGAAAACTGTCGCGCGCAAGCAATGCATCAGCGGCGTTGGCAGCTGGTCGGGCCGCTGCGCGCGCCTCGCGCAGCCAGGCCGCGATCGTGACTGTCGCGCCATTCGGTTCGCGCACTGCGGCCGCCTCCAGCCGCTGCGCGAGTTCTGTCACCAGGCCCTCCTGGTAAGCGAGTGCGCGCTTAATGTCGGCGAGCTCGCGCCCAAGATCGTTCAGGCGGGCGGCTAGTACCTCCGCATCCGGCAGGATACGCTCACGGACGCGCTTGGCGAAGGCCGAATCCTTGATCTGGCGTGCACGCTCGATCGCCGAATCGTCCTCAAAGCGCGTCTGTGGGTACAAGCGCACCAGATCGTCCGCGGAGACGAACCCCTCGAAGGTTTCAAGCTCTCCGCGCTTGATCTGATTCTGTAGTGCGCCGCGTGTCACGCCGACCAGGCGCGCCGCGCGGGAAAGAGTAAGCAGCCGTGCCATGGCCCTGTGATGCATCCCCAGGAGCGACTCGATGCGCCGCTGTTCCAAACCAAGTTATGCTAGTCGCGTCAGACCGGCAAGTAGTGCCGGCGAATATCGGCGAATGCCACCCGAAAACGCGCAATGTCACCTTCTCCCCGCGCAAGAATCGCGCCACGCCGTGCCCGCCGCCATCCGTGGCCTCGCACCGTGGCGCAGGCACGCGCGCTGCAGGAACAGCTGCGCGGCTATGTTGTGGCACGCGACCAATTGGGACCGGTCCACACCGTAGCCGGGGTCGATGTCGGCTTCGAGGATGGCGGGCGCATCACGCGCGCGGCGGCGGTCGTTTTGGACTTTCCCTCACTCGCTCCGCGCGAGCAGGCGTTGGCGCGCGTCCCAACACGGTTTCCCTACGTCCCGGGTTATCTGTCTTTTCGAGAGATTCCCGCCGTGCTGGCGGCCCTCGCGAAGCTGGAGATTCGCCCCGATTTGGTGCTCTGCGATGGACAGGGATTGGCGCATCCACGTCGCTTTGGGCTTGCTTGCCACCTTGGCGTGCTCACCGGCATCGCGACGATCGGTGTGGCGAAGTCACGCCTTGTCGGTCGGCACGCGTCCTTGCCGGATTCAAAGGGAAGTTGGGTGCCATTGCGCGATGGGGCGGAGGTGGTTGGCGCCGTGGTGCGCACGCGTGCTGGCGTGCGACCACTGTATGTCTCCGTGGGGCACCGCGTGAATCTCAAGACTGCGATCAATTATGTACTGCGCTGCACGACGCGCTTTCGCCTGCCGGAGACTACCCGGCTTGCCCACCGTCTGGCTTCGGGCTAGGCCGGTGCTAAGGCCTGGCGGTCGAGGTGCCGCCGCTATCTGCCCGACGCAAAGCCTCGTTCAACGCACCGATCACCTGGCGGCTTTCCAGGATGCTCTCATGGTCCTCTTCGAAGCCGACGACCTGGACGGCATCGTTTCGGGCCCGCTCATCGAGCTGGGACTCCACCGTGACCGTGCCGTCGCTCTGGTCGTCGTCCAGAAAGGCAAAGCGGCTTGCGCGGTGGCCGTAGAGCAGGTGGAACTCGATGTGCGGCTTGAGTGGCGTTGCATAGAGGTCGGCGAGGAAGCGACCCTGCGGTTGCAGGTCGACCCACGCCGGGATGATGACTGGCGACTCGCGGACCCCGCGCGTGGTCGAGGCCACCCCGCCCCATGGTGTCGACAGTGAAACGAGCAGCCGGACATATGGCGCGCGCTCGTCCTGGATCTGCTTGACGAGCATCCCACGTGCTACCAGCCCGCCCATGCTGTGTGCCACGATGTGCATGCGTGTGAAGCCATATTGCGCGTGTAGCGAGCGCACGATCTCATTCAGAGCCGTGGCGGCATCGTTGATGCGTACGCCCGTGGGATAGTGAAAGAACCACGGCTGGTAGCGGGTGCGATCCATACCATCGAAGAGCGCGCGAAACTCGCGCGGCGTGCCATTCACGCCATATACGAACAGGACTGGGATCTTGGAAGGCTGATACGGCTCCAGGAAATACACGCCTACGCCAGACTCGCGCAGAAAATCCGCGGCGCGCCAGTAACCCTTCTTGCCATAGGCCGGCGAAAAGATGGCGCTATTGAGGTCGGCCACTTCGCCGAATGCAATCGGAAGCTCGCGTGCTTCGGTGGCGCCGGCAAGGGCCAGATCGCGCTCGAAACCCGCGCGCATGCCATCGCTCCGCGAAAGCTGTATCTCCGTGAGCACGATGCGATCGCCGAAGCGGGGTTGCACACCGTCATGACCCCAGGGCCACGCGAGCGGTTCGCCGTCATCGATGCGCATGTTACGGTTGCGGTCGAGGAAGACGGCAACATGGTAGTGCTCGCCCGGCGCAACCAGGAACACGTAGCTGTCTGGTCCAGTCGGGCGGCTGTAGCGAAGCAGCCGGTTGCCGCTCGCACGCCGCTGGTAAAGCACTGCAATCGTATCCTGCGACAGCACGGTCGCGTCAGCGACACGCACCACCAGGACGCTGTGCCGTTGCAGGGTGGCATTATTGGCGCTAAGGCCGAGTATGGCGCCGGGCGAACAGCTGATCAGCGCCATACTGGTACCGCTGACGGCGATCGAACGCAGAATGCGATGCATCAGGTACGGGAACGCGCTTGCCTGTTGGACGGAGGTCTTTCTAGCAGGGTTGCGCGAGATCGTACAGGGTGGGTAGCGCCAGGTGACTGCCGACACTGCGCCTACCGGTGTACGCTAGCGCCAATGAAGGACGAAACGACCGACAGCGCGGATGAGGCGACGGGATCGACTGCGCCGTTGCGGCGCCAGCGCGGACGCGCGGCCCTCAGCAATGCGGACAGCCGCTATGCTACGCACCGGCACGAGGCGCTCGATGACGGCTGGGGCATTCTGGATGATTCGCCTGAGCCACCCGCGACGCGCATCGAGGTTGATCATGCGCGCAGCATCATCACCCGTAATGACTCCCCCGACATTCCGTTCGACCAGTCAATCAATCCCTATCGCGGTTGCGAGCATGGTTGTGCCTATTGCTATGCCCGGCCAACGCATGCCTACCTCGGGCTCTCGCCGGGCCTGGATTTCGAAACGCGCATTTTCGTGAAGCCGGATGCCGCGCACCTGCTTGTCGAGGAGTTGCGCGCCCCGGGCTATCGCGTAAGCCCCATTTCGTTTGGCGCCAACACCGACCCCTACCAGCCGCTCGAGCGACGCCTCAAGGTAACTCGCGCTCTGCTCGAGGTGCTGGCCGCCTGCGAGCATCCGCTCACGATCGTTACCAAGTCCTCGCTCATCGAGCGCGATCTCGACTTGCTCGCCCCGATGGCGGTAAAACGCCTGGTCAAGGTGTACGTTTCGGTTACGACACTCGACGCCTCGCTCGCACGCGCACTCGAGCCGCGTGCGACGCAACCGGCGCGCCGCCTGGTGACTATCCGCCGTCTCTCCGAAGCCGGCGTGCCGGTGGGTGTGATGGCCGCGCCTGTCATCCCCGCGCTCACCGATCCCGAGATGGAGTCGATCCTCGAAGCTGCCCATCAAGCCGGTGCGCGCGAGGCAGGCTATGTGCTGCTGCGACTACCGCATGAGGTGCGTGACCTGTTTGAGGAGTGGCTAGCGGCCAACCGGCCGCTTAAGGCCGCGCATGTCATGAGTCTGGTGCGGGCGAGTCGCGGCGGGCGCGCGAACGATGCGCGATTCGGCCATCGCATGCGGGGCGAGGGCGCGTACGCGGAACTCATTGCGAGGCGCTTTCAGCTCGCGACCCAACGTCTCGGACTCAATCGTCAGTGCGCCGATTTGGACAATAGCCGCTTTCGCGCGCCAGACCGGACGGGCGATCAGCTCGGGCTGTTCTAACCTGATCCGGGGCGGCGCATGTGCTCGCGCTGTTGCTCGCGAGTGATGAGGCGCGCCAGATCGGTGAGTTCCTCTGCAAGCAAATCGATCGCGTCATCAACCGATAGGATGCCCACCAGCGCGCCATCCGCCCCGAGTACCGGAATGCGGCGGACTCCCTTGACGCGCATGCGCTTGATGGTGTCCATCAAGTCGTCGCTTTCCCGAGCCGTGACCAAAGTAGCTGACATCATGTCAGCCACGGTCACGCTCTCGGGGGCGACTCCCTGCGCGAGCACTTCGACCACCAGATCGCGATCGGTGACGATGCCCACCGGGAAGCGCTTTCCGGCCCTCTCTTCAGAGACGACCAAATTGCCGACGTGAAACTCGCGCATCAGCCGAGCGGCTTCGGGTGCGGAAGTATCAGGGGTCGTGTAAACGACATCCCGGTTGCATACCGTTCCGACGGTCATGATCAGTGCGTTCCTTCGATGTCCCGTAAGAATTCTATGGTGGGGGCCGGACCGTCATTTGATATAGGTCAATGTCGGCTGCGATTGAATTTGCGACTGTAGCCCCCGCATTTGCCTGACTGGGCCGCCGCCGTCCCCGATATCCACGCAGTCGCCTCCTCTCCCTGGCGTCACGCGTATTGGACGGCGGCTTTTTTTTGCGCGGTGGGTTGCTTTCCGGGTGGCTGTTAATCCGTGGTATAAGGGTCGCGGCCGATTGTCGGGATGCATATGCTCGATCTATTCTTCGATGCGTTCATCATTCTGTTTGTGGTGATCGACCCCGTCGGTATTGCTCCCATCTTTGCCGCCCTCACGCATGGCGAGTCCGATGCCGCCCGGCGCCGCATGGCGCTGCGTGGCGTGTTGCTTGCCGCTGCTGTGCTGGTGGTCTTCGTGCTGGTCGGCGATGAGCTGCTCGGCGCGCTCGGCGTGGGCATACCCGCCTTCCAGATTGCCGGCGGCGTGCTGCTGTTTCTGCTCGCCGTGGACATGGTGTTTGCGCGGCCCTCTGGCGTTCGTGCGCCGACCGAGCGCGAGCAGAAGGAGGCCGAGCACAAGAAAGATATTTCGGTTTTCCCGCTCGCCATTCCGCTGATTGCGGGGCCCGGGGCGCTCACTACGGTGCTGCTCATGGTGAGCCATTACGGGTCGCGGCCTGTAGTACTCGGTATTGTGCTTGGTGTGGTATTGCTGGTGCTCGCGCTCACCCTTTTTTCCCTGCTGTTGTCCGGCCAAATCGTGAGACTACTCGGTCAAACCGGTATTAACGTCGTTGGCCGGCTGCTCGGCATCGTGCTGGCGGCGCTTGCCGTACAGTTCGTGCTGGACGGGCTTGGCGCAGCGTTGGGTGGCCCAGAGATCGGCGCGGGCACGACAGTTTAGTTATCATGCGGTCGAACGCTATTATCCACTGGAGGAGGCAACCATGAGTGAACATGTCTACAAGATGCTGGAGCTGGTCGGATCGTCCACTAAGGGTTCTGATGATGCGATCCGCAACGCCATCGCCCGTGCCGGCAAGACCTTGCACAACCTCGACTGGTTCGAGGTGCTGGAAACACGCGGCCACCTCGCGGAGGGCAAGATCGCGCACTGGCAGGTGCGCCTGCGCGTCGGCTTCCGTCTCGACTAGCGGCTGGTCGCAAAATCCCGCAGCCCGCAGCACGCGGTCGCGCACATCGGCCGCAACTGGCTAGGCGCGAATGCGCGAGCACGCTAACCTGTTGGCGTGATCCGCTTCGGCACTGCCGCCAATCTTCCGGAAGCGCACCTGCTGCTGCGTCTGTTGGCCGAGGCGGGCATCGCCGCGCGCATTCTGAATGAACATGCGCAGGGTGCGACCGGGGAACTGCCGTTCACGCAGACCTGGCCGGAGATCTGGCTGGAGAACGAGACCGATCTGGTTCGTGCGGACGAGATTCGCCGGCGGTTCGAGCGCGCCAAAGAACTTCCGCCCCAACATTGCTCGCAGTGCGGCGAGCAAAATCCAGGAAGCTTCGAGCTTTGCTGGAAGTGCGGAGCACCGCTGCCCTAGGTAGGCGCACATTTCACCCGGTTGAATCGGGTGCCGGCGCCCGCTAGGGTAGCCGCATGTCGCTTGCCCGCCCGACTTCGAAGCAGTACCAAATCGTCGAGACGCGTCTGCAGGAAAAGCTGTCCAATGGCACCACGCGCTGTCACCTGTGTCTTTGGCGCTGCGGTTTGAAGCACGGCATGCGTGGGTTCTGCCAGGCCATCGTTAACCGTCACGGCACGCTCTATAACCTTTCGTACGGCATTCTGTCGGCCATCGACGTCGGTCCGATTGAAGGCAAGCCGGTGAAGCACTTCCGTTCCGGCACGCAGGTAATGTCAGTCGGCTCCTTCGGCTGCAATTTTCGCTGCGGCGGCTGCCACAACCTGGAAATTTCCTGGGGCGTCACGGCACTCGATGAGCTCGCCCGTGGCCAGTCGACTGCTGCCTACGTGACGCCCGAGGATTTGGTAGCAGCAGCGCAGCGCCACGACGCGCAGGGCATTGCCTTTACTTACTCCGAACCTGCGGTGTGGCTCGAATACGTGCTCGACGTTTCACAGGTCGCGCACGATGCCGGTCTCTATACAGTCTACGTCTCGAACAGTTTTGTGACGGAAGAGGCCTTGACGCTCATGGCCCCGCACGTCGATGTACTTTGTTCCGATATCAAGAGTCTCGATGACGACTTCTACCAGCAGATTTGCGGGGCGGCGCGCGTCGAGCAGGTGCTCGGTTCCATCGCCGCTGCCCAGCGTCGCGGCATCCACGTCGAAACCCGCACCAACATCATTCCGGGGCGCAACGACGACCCCGATATGCTGCGCGCCATCGCGCAGTGGGTGCACGACAAACTCGGTGCCGAGAGTCCGTGGCACATCACCAAGTTCTTTCCCGCCTACAAGCTGGCGGACATGCCTTCAACGCCATCCGAGATCATGTGGCGGGCGCACGACATGGCGCGGGCGGTGGGCCTAAAGCATGTGTATGTTTATGACGACAAGGGTTGTGACTGCGCGCAGCACAATCTGCCGGTGGAGGCTTATCTCGACCAGGATCCGGCCAAGGTACACGAGTTGAAGAAGTGCGCCGGTTCGTGCTGCGACGACAACGGAATCCTGCTCAAGAAGTACGAGAAATACGATTCAGCCGGCCGCTGATCCCCCCCGGGGCGGTCACAGGCGAGTCGAGAGTTCCGCTTCGGCCTGCACCTTCGCGCGCAGCAGCTCCTCAAAGATATGTTCCCACGGCGAACGCCTGACGGAGACCAGTTCCGACAGACGCTTGGAGAATTTGGCGTGCGTATCGAGCGCCGCATCACCCAGAAGGGCAGCGGCCTGTTCCAGAAACGGAATCAATCCCTCGATCTTGCGCAGCTTGTCGCGCTTGCTGCGGATGTCCGTGTCTTCCTCTTTGGCGTCGAAGTAGGCCTCGGCATTCTCAATCATGGTTTCGGTCGCTTTGGCGAGTTGCGTGAAGTCGAGGCTCAGCATGCCGAAGGATGCCTGGTAGAGCCTGAACAGTCCGAGCACCGCGTCTTTGATGTGCAGCAAGCGCGGGTGTTTGCGCAGTGCTGAGGCGAAGAGCGTGAATATGTCATCGAACTCATAACGCTTGGCGGCGAGCATGTCTTCGGCGTCGTCGTCGATGTCATCCGCCAGACTGGCACGCATGGCCGGGTTCATGGCCATCTGACACATGGCACGGATCTCGGCGAGCGCCTCTCGCACTTCCATCTCCATGTTGAGCGAGTCGCGCTGGGCATACTTGTAGTTGGTCTCCGCCTCGCTGTAGTCGAATGACGCGATCACTTCCTGGCGAATCTTGTTCTCGACTTCGCCGCGGATCTCGGAGCCGAGGCTTCCAGCGAGGCGCTGCTTGAGCTGCACGCGCGCATCGCGCGCGATGCGGTAGTGGCTGGCCTGGCGGCCCTCGACTTCCTTGATCTCGAGATAGTCATTGATGAGGCGCTGAAAGCCCTCAACCTTGTGTACGAATCGCTGGGAAAATGACAGGAACGGTCCCACGAAATCGGCGTTCTCCTCCGCGCTCAAGACCATTCGCCCGGTCTGCTCGCGCAACACCGCGATCTTGGCGTGCAGCGTATGCAGCCCCTTCGAGACACCGGAGAGAATGTTGCCGATGTTGGCGAACGACTGGTGCAACGCGCGAGTGGTCTTGAGAATCTCGATCAGCTTGCGCAGCATGGTTTCCTCTCCACTGGTGCGCAGAAACAGTGCCTGCAGGCTGTTGCGTGCCTCGGCCAGTTGATCGCGCGGGAGCAGCGCGTTGTCCTCGATGAACGTGAGGGCAGTGAGCGAGACCAGCGCCTCACGGCTCTGCGCGTCGATCCCTTTCTTGGAGAAGAGTCGCATGTTCGTCCGTGTCGTCAGGCGGGCTATTTTGGCCCAAAAAGCGGCGCGCCTGAACCCCTTCGCACTCTGGGGAAAAGGCCCTGCGGATTCCGGCTCGGAATTTCCGCGTGATTCGCTGCAAGTCTGCCATGTGTACACCGTCGGCAATTGACACGAGCAGCGTATTTGCTCGATGCCGCCATGTGCAATTGCCTGTGCCCGAGCGGGCCGGGGTAGAATAGCCCGGGCCAGGGGGTGGGCGGTTGAACCTGTCGGCCGGCACCCCAATCTAACAGATCGTTCCGGGTCACAACCCAAACTGGGAGAGTCCTCAAGTTTATGAAGCGAATTGCGCTATTTGTCCTGACCAACCTTGCGATCCTGATTGTGCTGAGCATGTCGGTGCGCCTGCTGGGCGTTGACCGCTTCCTCACGGCCCAGGGAATCGACTACACGATGCTGCTTGCGTTCGCGGCCGTGATCGGTTTCGCCGGGTCGTTCATTTCGCTCGCCATTTCCAAGTGGATGGCCAAGCGCAGCACCGGCGCGGTGGTGATCGAGCAGCCCCGCAACAGCGAAGAGCAATGGTTGCTTGAGACCGTGCGCCGCCAGGCCAAGCAGGCCGGAATCGGCATGCCGGAGGTGGCGATCTACGATGCGCCGGACATCAATGCCTTTGCTACGGGCATGAACCGCAACAATGCGCTGGTCGCGGTCAGCACCGGCCTGCTCGCCAACATGAGTCAGGCGGAGGCCGAGGCGGTGTTGGGCCACGAGATTTCGCACGTGGCCAATGGCGACATGGTGACGCTCACGCTCATCCAGGGCGTGGTCAACACCTTCGTCATCTTCCTCGCGCGCGTGGCCGGTTTCGTGGTCGACAGTTTCCTGCGCCGCGACAGCGAGAGCAGCGGCCCGGGCATCGGCTACTGGGTGACGAGCATCGTGGCCGAGATCGTGCTTGGCATTCTCGCCAGCATGATCGTGATGTGGTTCTCGCGTCAGCGCGAGTTCCGCGCCGATTCGGGTGGTGCAAAGCTGGCTGGTCGCGAAAAGATGATTGCCGCGCTCGAGGCGCTGAAGCGCGCCCATGAGCCGGCCGCGCTGCCAAACCAGATGGCTGCATTCGGCATCAATGGCGGTATTGGCAGCGGGCTGAAGCGACTCTTCATGTCGCACCCGCCGCTTGATGAGCGCATCGCGGCGCTGCGCGGCGGCCAGTAATTGCAGGCGTTGGTCAGCAGGCCCGCCGGACCGAAAGGAGCGGCGGGCCTTTCTTTTCGTATTTCGACCCCCGAATGTCCGCCTCCCGGATATTAGCGGCTACGGTCAATTATTGCGTGCGGTGGTAGGCGAGGCCAGTGCGGGCGTAATTAGCCGGGACAACGGGGCAGCGACACCGCTTGAAGAATCTCCCCGTTTGCGCTGTCCTCGACAAATGCAGCCACGCCGAGACTGGTACGCTTCCAGGCCGCGGGGAGCGCTAGCCTGTGTTCAAACTTTGCTGCTTGGGGCGTGAGCACGATTGCGTCACTGAGGTAACGCACCACATGGCCATGGTGCAATGTGCGGCCCGCGTTTTCGCCGGCAGCGATGTGAGTGACCAAATCGCTTTCCAGTACTGCGATATACAGCGCCACATGTTGGGGGAAGTCACGATTCCAGCTTACGGCGCCGCGTAGCTGCATGGTGTTGTCACGAGCGGACGCACTCAGCTGGATATTGGCCGCCGGACGTTCTGTGGCCAGGTCCGCCGTGCGCGCGGCCAGATGGTCGCGGTGCCAGCCGCGCCACTCCTGCCCATTCAGGAACAGTCCCGGGGTGTAGATCGTTCGTGAATGGTTGCGCGCGGCCAACGTGCGCTGGCGTGTGGTGAACTGTGGCTGCGAGAACGGATCACGCCATCCCAGGTGATTCCAGTAATCCACGTGCAGTGCAAGTGGCACGACCCTTCCCGATTCGAGATCGTCGCGCGGCAGCCGGCGCAACCAGTCGTCAGCCGGTGGGCAACTGCTGCAACCCTCCGATGTGTAGAGTTCGATCAGGGCGGCCCGAAAACCGGGGCTCTGTCCTTGGCAGACCTTGCTGGTGTCAGCGGCGAACACTGAAGTGGCTGGAGCGAGGCTGAGCAAAATGCCCAGAAGCAGCGCGGAAATCTTCATTTCTGACAGGCAGATCATTTACGATGGACAGTGTTAGTTTGTCGTTCGTTCTGCGACTAAGCTTACGGGCGCGGGCACTTCTGTTCCGGCGTCCGGTCGTAACGAACGAGCAGACAATCCCAATCGGATACCCCTGCATATGCTGATCAAGAAGCCCGCTGAGATTTCATCCTCCGAAATCACTCCGGCGCATATTTACCACGAGCGCCGCCGCTTTCTGCGCGACGCGATCGCTGCAGGTATTATCGGTGCGGTTCCGGGCCTGATGCCTGCGCAAGCAGCCGTTTTGCCGAGCAGCGGCAAGCTCGCGGGCGTTCGCAAGGGCAGCACCACAATCGTCGACAGAGTCACGTCCTACAAGGATGTGACGACGTATAACAATTTCTACGAGTTCGGGACCGACAAGTCCGACCCGGCGAGCAACGCCCGCGGCTTCCGGACCCGGCCGTGGACGATTGCCGTTGAGGGCGCGTGCCGGCGACCGGCCGTTTACCAGCTTGAGGACTTCGTGCGGCCCTACGCCCTTGAAGAGCGCATCTATCGCATGCGCTGCGTTGAGGCCTGGTCGATGGTGATTCCCTGGGTGGGGTTCCCGTTGGCAGAGGTCCTAAAGCGTGCCGAACCCACCTCGCGGGCCAAGTTCGTGGAATTCACGACCTTGCACGATCCCGAGCGGATGCCAGGCCAGCGCCCCGGTCTTCTCGGCACCGGGCTTGACTGGCCGTACATCGAAGGACTGCGCCTCGATGAGGCCATGCATCCGCTCACGATCCTTGCGGTCGGCGTCTTCGGGGAGGTGTTGCCCAACCAGAACGGTGCGCCGCTGCGTCTGGTGGTGCCCTGGAAATATGGCTTCAAGGGTATCAAGTCAATCGTGCGCATTCGTCTGGTCGAGCGCCAGCCGCTGTCAAGCTGGATGCAGGCGGCCCTGCATGAATACGGTTTCTACGCCAACGTGAATCCCAAGGTCGACCACCCGCGATGGAGTCAGGCGCGCGAGCGACGCATCGGTGAAGATGGACTGTTCAGCGCCAAGCGCGAGACCCTGATGTTCAACGGCTATGCCGAGCAGGTGGCGCGCCTTTACACCGGCATGGACCTGCGCAAGTACTATTGATCCGAGTGATGGTCCCGCGTGACTGGATCGGCGGCGTGTTGAAGCCGCTGGTATTTGTTGTGAGCCTCGTGCCATTTGCATGGATCGTGTGGCGCGCGTTTGCCAGTGATCTGGGCACCAATCCCATCGAGACGCTGAATCGCTACACTGGCGACTGGACATTGCGGTTCCTGCTGATCACGCTCACCGTGACGCCGCTGCGGCGCATCAGTGGCTGGCATTGGCTGATTCGGCTGCGCCGGATGCTCGGGTTATTTGCCTTCTTTTACGCCTGTGTTCACTTTCTGACCTACGCGCTGCTCGATCAGTACTTCAATCTGCCGGAAATCCTGAAGGATATCGCCAAACGTCCCTACATTACGGTGGGCTTCGCGAGTCTTCTCCTCCTCATCCCGCTGGCGCTGACCTCTACTAACGCAATGGTCCGGCGGCTCGGCGGGCGTCGCTGGCAACGGCTGCACCGCCTCGTGTACCTGATCGGTGTTGGCGGCGTGGTGCATTTTCTCTGGCTGGTAAAGTCCGACATCCGCGAACCGGCGCTGTACGCGCTGATACTCGCGGCGCTGCTTGGTTACCGGCTGTGGTGGGAACTGCGCGGCACGACACGCGCCGCCGGTAGTCAGGCGTAGCTGCTCGCCAAGTCGCCGGTGTGTACCGAGGGCAATGTGGCCGCTTCGAGTGTCTTGCCGAGCAGTAGCGCGGCAGACCCATCCTCGTAGAATTCTTCGCGCCGCCGGATGACCCGGTAATCGGACGTCTGGTAGAGCGCGAGCGCGGCAGCGTTGTCGGGCCTTACTTCCAGCACCAGCTCACGGCAGCCGCGGCGCCGGGCGGCCCGCTCGCAGACGCTCAGCAGCGCACGACCAATCCCCTGTCCGCTGCAGCAGTCACTCACGACCAGCGAGTAGAGCCGTGCCCGGCGGCTGTTGCGGCGATACAGCACCACCGCATCGCCCGCCACGCTGCCCGCCCGGTCTGCCACCCAGACTTCGGCGCTGCGCGCACCGACAAAGCGTCGCCAACTCTCGCGGCGCAACCGATCGCTCGGGAAGCGTGCCTCCAGTGCAGTCAGCGCTTCCAGATCCTCTGGTACCGCAGGTCGGATAGTCCAGTTGAGCACGGCCTCAGCTCCCGGCTGGATTGCGGCGTAAGGTGACCTTGTCCCCGAACAGCGCCGGACGATAGCTCATCTTTACCCGTCGCAGGTTTTCTAGCCCCAGGTCGTCGCCGACATTGAGATAGGTGCAGTCGCTGAAGGTTTTGGCGAACTCACGAAACAGGTACTGCGCAGATCCCGAGATGGCGAAGTTGGTCTTCTCGACCAGCACGTTGCCAACGTCTGCGGTGATCCGCTCACCGAAGGTGAAACCTTCCAGCCGATCATCAATGAACAGGCACAGGCCCTCCAGCGCTAGGGTATGGTAGTGGGCGAGCGCCCGTTCTACGGCGACGCGCTCCTGCTCGACAGTGTCATAGAACGCGCCAATCGCTTCACTCGGCAGATAGGCAATGCGGTTGCGCAACCAGGTATCGTACAGGTCGCGGATGCCATCGAAGTGTTGTGGACCGAGTGTCTCGAGACGATGGTTCGGGTGGGCACGACGAAATTGGTTAATCTCGCTGCGCTTGCTCTTGTAGGCATTGCCACGCAGTTCGATGAGGTCCGCGGTGCGGTAGATGTAGTCTGGCAGGCTACGCTCGACGAGCCATGGCCCACCATCGGACCCCGCGATGCCGGCGACGTTCAGGAAATCACGGTAAACGAATTCCACCGTGCTCAGGGTGGGTGAGGCGTTGTACTCGTCCATCAACCGGAGGCACTCGGCCAGCGCAGCAGGCTGCCGTTCGCCTGTACCAAGCGGCGGCAGTGGCATGCTGAGCCCATCTTCGTCGAGACAGAAAAGGCAGAAGCAGTCGTCGATGAGCGCGAAGTGGCCTCCGCCGGCCGGCAGCCACAGCAAGTTGATCGCAAACGTGTAGTCCGAAAGCGGTACACCGACCTTGCGCGCATAGTGCTCAAAGAGCGAACGCGCATCGAGCGAAAAAGTCTGGAGGTCGGGGACGGGGCCGAGCGGCGCAAACGTGCCGGGCAGCGGGAATTGATGCGGGATGTCAGGGGATAACGGGGACGATCCGAAAGCACTTCGTGGGGGGATCATCCCCGACAGACTCGGGGGTTCTTCAGATGTTCGTGATGGCATGGGCCTGATGGTTTGTTGGTTTACAGGAGCCTCGCCCCGGGTGCGGTGGCAGTCCGGGATTCAGCATTTGAGAAACTGGGAAAAAGGAATCCACCCCGGCGTGAAAACGGATGACGGGGCGGATGGACCAATGGGTAGTTCTTGTTCGGCTCCGTTGGTGTCGAGTACCTGAATCGGGATGCCCGCTCAGGGCGGGCATCCCGACTGGTGTACTTACTCGTCGCCACCGCCCTCGTCTTTGGGGTCGGCGACCTTGAGGTCGATCAGGCAGTCCTTGAAGAACTCGGCACGGCTATCCCCTTGCAGGTTGTCATGGTCCGCCCACCGGGCGCACTTCTGCTCATTCGTTTCGTTTATGGGCAGGGGTTTCGCCGGCTCAACCGCTAATGCAGCTGCGCTGATCACTACAGCGGCGGCTCCGATCAGTTTTGCGATGTGCTTCATGTGTGTCACCTCTTGCAAACCGTTGATTTCGCTCTCCCACCGAGGCGCCCCAAGATGCGCGTGGTGGATGGCGCGTATATAGGGGAGCACTTGAGGGATGTACAACAAAATGAAATGATCGTCGCAATCAAGATGCGAAAGGGAGCGCGGTGGACACGGACCTGCTGAAGACGTTTCTCGAGGTGAGTCGCACCAGGCATTTCGGACGCGCCGCCGAAAACCTGTATCTCACGCAATCTGCGGTGAGCGCGCGTATCCGCCAGCTCGAGGAGCATCTCGGCGTTGCACTGTTTACGCGCACGCGCAACGACATCCAGCTCACCCCGGCGGGCTCGCGTCTCATCAAGTACGCCGAGTCAATCCTGAATACCCTGAACCGTGCGCGCCAGGACGCGGCACTCAAGGCCGAGGACCGCGAGTCACTGGCGATCGGCGGCATGTTCAGTCTGTGGGACATCGTCTTGCAGGCCTGGCTCGAACGGGTGCATCGCGATTGGCCGTCCGTGGCGTTGCAGGCGGAGGCCGGCAGCCAGGATGTGCTGGTCCGCAAGCTACTCGATGGGGCGCTTGATCTCGCATTCATGTGGGAGCCGCCGCAGATGGCGGAGCTTGAGCTCGAGGAGATCGGGCGAATCCGCCTGGTGATGGTGTCGACGACTGCCGGCCTTTCGGCGCCTCAGGCGGTGGGCGAGAACTACATCATGGTGGATTGGGGTACGAGTTTTGCCATGAGCCACGCGCGACATTTTCCGGATATGCCGCTACCGGGATTACGCGCCGGGATGGGGCGAATGGCGCTCGCTCTGATGTTGGAAGGCGGGGGAACCGCCTACCTGGCGGAACCCATGGCACACGAGTATCTCGGGAGCGGTCGACTGCACCTGGTGGCAGACGCGCCCGCCCTCGATCGCGCTTTCCACGCGGTATTCCCGCACGCGATCGTCCAGCGCCGTGGTTTGATTAACCGGGTGCTCGGACTGCTCAGGGAGATGTCGGGCGAGCCGGCAGCATCGCGCGCCACATTCGCCTGAGCGCGAGTCCCTGCTGCGCCAGAAATCCGCGGCCGTAGTCTGCGCCGTCGAGCTGGTCGCGGATGCCGGTGGCGGGATATACCGGCGCGAAATTCGCGGTGCGAAACAGGACATCCCATACAGGGAACAGCGTCGCGAAATTGCACCCTCGCGTCTGACCCTCGTGTCCCACGCCGATGCCGTGGTGCACGCGATGGTAGCGTGGACTGACCAGTAGCCGGTCGCCCACCGGTCCAAAGCCGAAGTGCACGTTGGCATGCGACAGGCTTTCCACCAGCTTCATGAGAAAGATGATCGCTGCAAACTGCGCTCCCGGTACCCCAATGAGGAGCGCCAGGATCGCGAGCCAGAAAGAATGCAGCAGGCCGTCCAGGATATGATTGCGATCGTCGGTCCAGAGCGACATCTGCCGCTGGCTGTGGTGTACGGCATGCAACGCCCACCACCAGTCGAGCCGGTGCTGAGCGCGATGGAACCAGTAAAGGCTGAAATCGATGATGACCACGTAGCAAGAAAACGCCAGGAGCGGGACGGCCTGCAACCCCGGAATCAGCTCCTCAAGATTGGGTGGCAGGTACCCCAGGGTGCGCAGGCCGATATCGACTGAGTTGAGTAGCGGACCGAGAAGGAGGAAAAAAAGAAGCGGCAGTGCGCCGGAGCGGTAGAGCAGTGTGTAGAGTACATCGACGCGCGCGCCGCGCCGGTCGGTCCAGCGCTCTGCCGGACGGAGTGCCTCGATCGGGCGAATTAGCGCATAGATGAGCGCGACTTCCGCGATTCCCAGTACGGCAATGCCGGTAGCGTCGTAGGCACTGTCGGCGTAACTCATGAAGCCGAGCGAATGCAGCGTCGGCAGCACCAACGCCTGAAATAACCAGGACTGTAACGGTTCGATGAGCTGATACAGATAGTCCATCATCGCCGTACTTCCCCGAGCGTGCCAAAGCAGAAGCCGCGCCGCTTGAGGCCCTGAATCAGCGATTTCAGTATCGGCGCCGCTGGATCCTTCCGCGACCAGATACCGAGATGCATCATGGCTACGTCGCCGCTCTTGAGGTTGTTTAGCGCGCGTTCGAGCAACAGCGAATTCGGGTATTTGTCGCTTGGCAGCTCGTCACCGATGAATCCGGCATTGTCCCAGTGGACGTGCAGCGGGTAACCGCAGGCCGCCGCGTAGCGGATGCTGTTCTGCGTGGTGCGCCCGCCGGGGGCACGCCACAGGCCGGAAAGTTTGCGGCCGGTGTGCCGTGCAAAGGCCTGCTCGACCTTGCGCAATTCCTCACAGTACTGGTGCTCATCAAGCACCACGGGCTTGCCACCCATGGTGGTGAGGTGGATGTGGCTGCCATCGTCGCGGCGTGCGATGTAGTGCGACCAGGTGTGGTTACCAAAGACGTGCCCTTCTTCCACCAGCCGTTTCCAGTATGGCGCCCAGGCGGCGTCGAGCGAATGGTCACCGCGAAAGGTCGGTTCATTGGCAAGAAAGAACGTCGCTCTTACGTTCTCGTCGCGCAGGGTCTGGGCAATAAGCTCGGCGCTGTGCATGCTGCCGGTATCGAAGCTGAGGTAGATGGTGCCGGCGGGGCAGCCGGTGCTGCTGGCGCCGGCGGGGCTCGACGCCAGCAGTGCCAGCGTGAGCAGGCTAGCGACGCGGCGCATGATCATGGAAGTAAAGGCCATGCGGTGAGCGGCCGACGCGGATCGAATGCTTGAGCTTCTTGGTCTGGAGGTCGATCACGCTTACACGGTTGATCCAGCGCGACGTGACCCACAGCTCGGATCCATCGGACTTCAGCTCCATGTCGTCCGGGCCACTGGGTACCGGAAAAGTCTCGACGACTTGCAGGCTCTTCATGTCAATGATCGAGATGGTGTTGTCCACCCGGTTCGACAGGAACACGTGTCGGCCATCGCCGCGTGGAAGAAAGTTGTGTGCACCTTTGCCGGTCACGAGCTTCTTGATGCGCTGACCGTCGGCAACAGACAATACCTCGACGTAGTCCTCTCCCGTCATGCCGACCAGCAGATGCTTGCCATCCGGCGTGACCCAGATGCCGGCCGGCTGGCGGCCGGTGCCGACCTTCCAGCGCACGGTTTGGGTCGGCAGATCAATAGCGGCGACCTGATCAGATTCCTGAACGGTAATGAACACCGCGCGCGAATCCGGTGTGAAGGCCATGTGACTGGTCGTCTTGGCCATTGGAATCCGCTTGGCCAGGGAAAACTCGCCGTTCTCGTAGCGATAAATGTCGGTGCGATCGAGGCGATTCGCAGTGATCACGAACCAGTGCTGGTCCGGGCTGAATCCGAGGTGATAGGGGTCCGGAATGCGCAGGATGCGGCGCTTGAACTCTCCCGTGATCGGGTCGACCACCAGGAGATCGTTGCCCGCCGCATTGGCGATGATCAGCTCCTTGTTGTCCGGCGTGGGCATAAGGTGATGCGGTTCCTTGCCGGTCGGCACGCGCTTTATTACCTGATAAGTGCTGGTATCGATCAGGGTCATATCGTCGTCCTTGGAGTTCAGGACGAAGGCGATATCGGCCCGGGCGCTCGCGGCGGCGGACAGCGCCAAAGCGAACAGCAGCGGCGCGAGGCAGGGACGGCGATGCATGGTAGGGGTCTCCGGCGAAAGCGCTAGAATAGCGGGTGCTCCGGTACCAAATATATCAGAGCGTAGGACCCGGCAGCGGACCAGACGATGAGCGAGGTAGCGGTGGAGACGACGCACGGCACGACAATTCTTTCGGTACGGCGTAACGGCCAAGTGGTCATCGGCGGCGATGGCCAGGTGACACTCGGCAATACCGTCATCAAGGCGAATGCGCGCAAGGTCCGCCGCCTCTACCAGGACCAGATTCTGGCTGGTTTTGCCGGTGGCACCGCCGATGCGTTCACGCTGTTCGAGCGCTTCGAGGGCAAGCTGGAAAAGCACCAGGGTAACCTCACGCGTGCCGCAGTCGAGCTTGCCAAGGACTGGCGGACCGATCGCATGTTGCGGCGTCTCGAGGCGCTGCTCGCGGTGGCGGATCGCAACGCTTCGCTCATTATTTCCGGCAATGGCGACGTCATCGAACCGGAAGGCGGGCTGATCGCGATCGGATCCGGCGGTCCGTTTGCGCAGGCTGCGGCCCGCGCGCTGCTCGACAGCACGGAGCTCGATGCGCGTACGATTGCCGAGCGGGCGCTCGGCATTGCGGCCGACATCTGCATCTATACGAATCGCAGTCTCACCATCGAGGAGCTGTAACCCGCCATGTCCGGCATGACCCCGCGCGAAATCGTCCAGGAACTCGACAAGCACATCATCGGACAGTCGGCTGCCAAGCGTGCGGTGGCGATCGCGCTTCGTAACCGCTGGCGGCGCATGCAAGTTGCAGACGAGACGCTGCGCGCCGAGATCACGCCCAAGAACATCCTGATGATCGGNNAAGTTCACCGAGGTCGGCTATGTCGGGCGCGACGTTGACTCCATTATCCGCGATCTTGCCGACATGGCGGTCAAGATGACGCGTGTCGAGGAGATGGCCAAGGTCCGCACGCGCGCCGAGGATGCCGCAGAGGATCGCATTCTCGATGCGCTGGTGCCGCCGGCGCGCGAAGTGGGATTTGCAGCGGGTGGCGAGTCGTCTCGTGCGACTGACGGCGCCGCCCGGCAGGCGTTTCGCAAGAAGCTGCGCGAAGGCACGCTCGATGATCAGGAGATCGAGGTCGAGCTCAGCATGACGAACATGGGCGTCGAGATCTTTACGCCGCCTGGCATGGAGGACATGGCATCGCAACTGCAGGGGCTGTTTCAGAATATGGGCGGGCGGCGCTCCCGCCCGCGTAAGCTGAAGATTCGCGAGGCGAAGAAGCTGTTGCTGGAAGAAGAGGCCGCCCGGCTGATCAATGATGACGACATCAAGATACGGGCGCTCGCGCGTGTCGAGCAGAACGGCATCGTCTTCCTTGACGAGATTGACAAGATCACCGGGCGTTCCGAGGCGCGCGGCCCGGATGTTTCGCGCGAGGGCGTGCAGCGCGACCTGTTGCCATTGGTGGAAGGGTCGGCCGTGTCGACCAAGTATGGGGTGGTGCGCACCGACCATATCCTTTTCATCGCATCAGGTGCGTTCCACCTCGCCAAGCCTTCGGATCTGGTGCCGGAGTTGCAGGGACGGTTGCCGATTCGCGTCGAGCTGCGAGCGCTCACGGTGGAAGATTTCGTGCGCATCCTGACCGAAACCGATTGCTCGCTCACCGAGCAATACAGTGCGTTGCTCGCCACCGAGGGCCATGCGCTCGAGTTCACGCCGGATGGCGTGCGCCGTATTGCCGAGGTGGCGTGGCAGGTGAACGAGCGAACGGAAAATATCGGGGCGCGGCGACTGCATACAGTCATGGAGAGGTTGCTGGAGACGGTGTCGTTCGAGGCAGCGGACCAGAGTGGCCAGCGCACGACCATAGATGCCGCTTATGTCGACCAGCACGTTGCCGCGCTCGCCGGCAACGAGGACCTGGCACGCTACATCTTGTGAAGTGCCCCGGGGCGGGGCGCTGGGTGCGCCCCGCAATTTTTCAAGGTCTTAGCCCGCAGAACAGGGTGCTTGAAAGCGCCCGCCGCAACCCCATTTTGAGAACAGCTTGCTGCGCAGGCGGCAGGGCTTTGACGGATGTCAACGACAGTTGTGCCGGCTGGGCCCATGCTAGGAGTGTGGCGGCAGTGTTCAATTCAATCCTGAAGATGAAAGGAGGTGTGTCATGACCAGACTGATGAGACGTGAAGAGAGCGCTCCGCTGCGCCGCTTGGGGCTGTGGGATCCGGAGCTAGACCGCGTATTCGAGGGGTTCTTTCACCCCATGCGCTGGGTCGAGGAGGCTGCAAGCCAGGACCTGGTGCCGGCGATGGATGTGGTGGAGCACGAGAATGAGTACATCGTGAAGACCGAGATGCCGGGCGTGAAGAAAGACGACATCCAGGTCAGCGTTGAGAACGGCGTGCTCACCATCAGCGGTGAGACCAAGAGCGAGAAGAAGGAGGAGAAGGAAGGCCGCCTGATCCGCCAGGAGCGCCGCTATGGAAAGTATGTACGCAGCCTGCGGCTCGGCAGCGAAATCGATGCCGCCAAACTCAAGGCCGCGTACAAGGACGGGGTGCTGGAGCTGACCCTGCCCAAGGCCGAAGAAGTAAAACCCAAGAAGATCGCGGTGGATGTGGAGTAAGAAGTCTCCGCATCTTCGGGAGGAAGGGGCCGCGTATGCGGCCCTTTCTTTTTTCGGTCAGTCCATTCAGGCCCGGTCCGCGTCCCGGCCGCCACGCCCTGCGATGCTACGGTATGTGTCTGGCTCTTGTGCCCCGGCGGCAGGGTCGGTTAGCTTAGCCGCGTTCACCATTTCGCGTACCTACAGGAATAAGAATGACTGCGCCGAAGCTATCCGCCACCGACCGGGCCCGCGTGCTCACGGAGGCGCTGCCCTATATTCAGCGCTTCCAGAGTAAGACCCTGGTGATCAAGTATGGCGGCAACGCCATGGTCGACGAGGCACTTAAGAGCGCATTCGCGCGCGACGTGGTCCTCATGAAACTGGTCGGCATGAACCCGGTGGTGGTGCATGGTGGTGGCCCGCAGATCGGCAAGCTGCTCGAGCGCATCGGCAAGAAGAGCGAGTTCGTGCAGGGGATGCGGGTCACGGACCGTGAGACCATGGATGTGGTTGAAATGGTGTTGGGCGGTCTCGTCAACAAGGAAATCGTGAACCTCATCAATCAGCACGGCGGCAAGGCCGTCGGGCTCAGCGGCAAGGACGGTCGTTTCATTCGCGCCAGAAAGATGTTGCTGAAGAAGGAGCCGCAGGATGTGAAGCTGCCTCCCGAAATCATCGACATCGGACATGTCGGCGAGGTGGAGTCGATCGATCCGAGCCTGGTGGCCTTCCTCGACAAGGGCGATTTCATCCCGGTGATCGCGCCGATCGGAGTCGGGGCCGACAACGCCACCTACAACATTAATGCTGACGTGGTGGCCGGAAAGCTAGCGATCACGCTCGGCGCGGAGAAGCTGATGTTGCTGACCAACACCACCGGCGTGCTGACTAAGGCTGGCGAGCTGCTGCCAAAACTCAGCGCTACCGAGGTAAAGGACTTGATCGGTGACGGAACAATTGCTGGTGGCATGTTGCCGAAGGTCAACTACGCGCTCGATGCCGTGGCGAGCGGTGTGAAGAGCGCGCACATCGTTGATGGGCGTGTCGCCCATGCGGTGTTGCTTGAGGTCTTCACGGACGAAGGGGTTGGCACCCTGATACGCGCGTAGTCAGCCGCCCGCGAAGCGCAGCTGGTAGAGCCATGTCGCGACCGTACCGGCCGCGAAGAACAACACGGTCGATAGCCAGAATCCACGGCGTCGTTGTGTGAGCAGCTCAGCCTGGGTGAATGCCGATATCAGGTAGGGTCGGCGGTCGTCACGCGGGTCGCTCACCAGGTTGATTCCCTCGACTGATTGATTAGTGGCTTCAGCGTGGGCGCGCTCGGCCTCGCGCCGCGCAGCCTGGCGCGCCAGCAGCCATTCGCGCTCATCGATCTTGCCGTTTTGATCGAGATCAAAGCGTTCGCGTAGCCGGCCCTGGTCCTGCTTCCATTCCCGCAGCAGTTCACGGATGCGCGTGTCGATGGTCGGCAGGTTGTCATGACTGCCAAGGTTGCGCAGCATGCCGAGCACGTACACCGGATCGCCTCGATTAATGCGCTCCTCGGTAAAGCGGTAGCTCCTCGTGACGCCGTGCGTGTTGAAGAAGTCGATGAAGTAGGGTGTGGGACGCGCGATGCCGGCCAGGCCCGAGCGCGAACGCCAGTTGTCCTTGTAGCGGGGTTGGATCTCCGCGCCCGCAGGATCGACTGCCACCCGACCGGTATCGTCCTCGAGCCAGAATGTGTCATCGCTCGCACCACTCTCGACCACCCGCCAGCGCATGCGAGAATGACCACGCGCATCGCGGGAGTGCTCGAGTTCCTCTACCCGGTAGCGGTACCAGCAGCAAGGCAGACCCGACAGTCGTGCGGTGATCGGGGCGTCATCCATCATCCGCGCCACGCCTTCCAATTCAACATAACCCTGATGGGCGGACCGCGTCCTGGCGGTCGGCGTGTCCTGGATCAGGCGGATGCGGTAGAGCGAGCGCCATGCAAACCAGCCACCGGCCGCAGCAGCCACGCCGAGCAGCGCGATGACAAATCCGAGCGCCTGGGGATCGGCCTGCCGGACGGTCTGTTCGAGTTGCGCAAACCAGCCGCCGACCGCGACGAAAGCGCGCACGTCAGGCGTTGAACAGCGCCTTGACGTCGACGTCCTTCAGCTCGCTGTCGCTGAAACGCAGCAGTTCGCGCGGCCCAAACCTGAAAAGATTTGCGACCAATGCGTCGGGGAACTGCTCAATTCGCACGTTGTTGGCATTAACCGCGGCATTGTAGTACTCGCGCCGGTCGGCGATCTGGCTCTCGAGCTGCGAGACGCGCGTCTGCAGGTGCTGGAAGGTCTGATTCGCCTTTAGCTCCGGGTAGTTTTCGACCACTGCGAACAACCCGGCGAGGCCAGCGCGCATAGCCGTTTCGGCCCGTCCCAGCGCCGCGACGTCGCCCGCTTCGCGTGCTGTGCTCACCGCCGTGCGGGCCGCGGTGACACGCTCAAGTACGGTGCGCTCGTGCTGCATGTACTGCTTGCAGGTTTCAATGAGCTTCGGCAGCTCCTCGTGGCGCTGCTTGAGCAGCACGTCGATGTTCGACCACGCCTGCCAGACATTGTGTTTTAGCTGTACGAGGTGGTTGTAGAGCAGCACCGCATAGGCGAGCAACGCGGCAACAATGGCGAGCACAATGTAGGTGGTGACCACGGTTTTCCCCCCGGAATCGATCTGGAATGAACTGCCGCAAGTATAGTTCCGGCGGGGCCGCGCGCGAGGGCGGCCTCAAATCGCGATTGGAACGTCCGTGACCTTGCCGCTACGCAGCCGAAAGCCACGCATCTCGAGCACACCCTGAGTGTCGAGCGAGATGATGAGATACAGCACGTCCGGGTACTCGCTCTCGCGAATGTCGGCGGGGGATGGCAGGGCCGGAGCGTGCGGATGGGAATGGTAGATAGCCACGAGTTCCTCGCCGGCCGCGCGCATTCGCCGCATCGCGTCGATCTGGCCCTTGGGGTCGAGGTGGAACAGCCGGCGCTTGTCGCTGGCGACGTTCGCGACCGGATAACAATGTTTGAAGCCGCCGGCGTCCCCGGAGATCAGCCCGCAGATTTCCTCTTCCGGCGCGCGCTGGGCGAAATGCAGGAGCTGGTTGACGATAGTGCGCGGCAGGCGCAGCGGCTCAGTCACATTGCGCCTCGGTGGATGACGGGACGGCGGTGCGGATGAATCATGCGTCGGTTGCGGTGTCGGTGCTTCCGGGGTGTCGGGGGTAGTATAAACTTTGCGGAGAGCTCTCTATAGCGGGAAGCTCCACCACGCCCGACCATGGCCATCAAGACCGAAAACCTAGCCATCGTGCTGACCGATATGGCCGGCTATACCGAGGCCACCGTGCAGCAGTCGCGCGTCGAGATTGAGCAGCTGCTCGCGACGCATAATCGCATCCTGCTGCCGATCGTGCGCCGCTTCAAGGGGCGGCACGTGAAGAGTATCGGCGACGCGCTGTTGCTGGTTTTCCGTTCGCCGACTGATGCCATGCTGTGTGCCATGGCCATGCAGGACGCGCTTTACGAGTACAACCGTAGCGCGCCGAAGGAGAAGCAAATTCACATGCGCGTCGGCGCGAGCCTCGGCGAGGTACGCGTGGCGCGCGGCGATATTTTTGGCGAGCCCGTTAACATGACCAGCCGCATTTGCGGCGTTACCCCCGCCGATGAAATCTATTTCAGCGAGGCGCTGTTCATGGCCATGAACAAGGCCGAGGTGCCTTGTCAGGAAGTTGGCTGGCGCGAGTTGAAGGGCATACCGCAAGCGGTGCGCATCTACCATATCCCGCGCTTCGCCGTGCCGCGCCTGGTGCCAAATGTGATGGCAGCCGAAGATATGACCGATCTGGTCTATCCCTATGGAGGCGCTCATCTTTCCGGCATGGAAGAGTCCAGCACGGTGGGCGCCGGCGTGCGCAAGCTTGGTCGGGGCTTCGGCAGCTTGCTCGGCAAGCGCCCGGTTAAGCTTGGGCTCGCGCTGGTCGTGCTGGTGCCGATCGCGCTGTTCGCCGCGCGCCAAGCCGGATTGCGCACCAAGATTGAGCGGCCGCCGCCGCTTACCGAGTCAGCCAAGACAGCGCCGGCACCAACGCCAGCGACCGGCGCCGATGAGGCGCCAAAGACTGTCGACGGGCCTTTGCCGCCATCCTCCAGCACAGCGAATCTCGCGCCCTTGCCGAAGCCCGTGCCGCCGCCGCCCAAGACTGTCATGAAACCGCCGGCGCCTCCGCCGCCGGCACCGATAGAACACGTCAAACCCCAGTACGCCAGTATTACCGAGGCAAAAAAGGCCTATAGAGCCAAGCAACTCACCAAGTATGAATACAAGCGCACCGTGAAGCGTATCGAGGCGCAGATGGATCAGGAAATCGACCAGGCCAAGCGCGACTACAAGGCGCGCAAGCTCACGAAAGCCGAGTACAAGCAGCGCGTGAAGGAAATCGAGAAGCAGTACGAGTAGCGCAACCGATGGCACTCTTCGCAGAGATCGAGTGGGCGTGTTGGTCATGTCGCGGGGATCCGACGTGAGTACCGGAATGCACGGGGCGCTGGCGGTTGGCAGCCGCCTCGAATCCTACGAGATCGCCAATATCCTTGGGGTCGGCGGGTTCGGGATCACCTATAAAGGGTACGATCACGATCTGCGTCGCGACGTTGCAATCAAGGAATATCTTCCGAACGGGTTGGCCCAGCGCACTGCCGACGGTACCACCGTCGTGCCGCGTTCCGACAACGACCGCAAGCACTATGAGTATGGTCTGAAGCAATTCCTCGAAGAGGCGCGCATCCTTGCCAAGTTCAAGGAACGCTCCATCGTTCATGTCAATCGCTTCATTGAGGCCAATGGTACTGCCTACCTCGTTATGGACTACGAGGACGGCGAGTCGCTCGCCGAGCAGCTCAAGCGCAGCGGCGTGCTAACCGAGGCTGAAGCGCGCGCGATCCTGGTGCCGATTCTGGAAGGGCTACGCGTCGTGCATGCCAAGGGGGTACTGCACCGCGATATCAAGCCCGGCAATATTTTTCTGCGCGAGGACGGCCCGCCGGTCTTGCTTGATTTTGGCGCCGCGCGCCAGGCGCTAGGCGAGCAGACGCGCACGCTCACCGGCATCGTCACTCCTGGCTACGGTCCCTTCGAGCAGTACGGTTCGCTCGGGCGCCAGGGTCCGTGGACTGATCTCTATGCGCTCGGCGCCACGATGTATCACTGCCTGACCGGGCGCGCCCCCATTGAAGCTCCCGATCGAATTACCGTATTGCAGGAAGGCGCTCCGGATCCGCTCAAGCCAGTAGTCGAGGCGGCGGCAGGTCGCTGCTCGCGTGAACTGCTCACGGTCGTCGACTGGATGCTCGCGCCACACGCCAAGGACCGGCCGCAATCGGCGGAGGAAGTGCTGGCGCGACTCAAGAGCCGGAAAGACGCATCGCCCGGGCCGCGCGCAGCAAGCGCATTCCCGAAGACACAGGTCATGAGTGGCGGAACTACCGACGTCGCAGCCGAGCGCCCTTCGGTTCCCCCGCCGACCAGGGAGCAGGCGCGCGCGTTTGAGGCCTGTCGCGCGACCGCCGAGCGGGGCGAGGCAGCAGCACAGTACGAGCTTGCCATGATGCACGCGTACGGGCGCGGCACTGCGCGCGACGAATCGGCCGCACTTGAATGGTTGCACAAAGCCGCGGCGCAGGGTCACGGCGCCGCGCAGGGCAAGCTCGGTCTGATGCTGTTCCGCGGCATTGGCACCGCCAAGGATGAAGTGGTCGCCGCCGAGTGGCTGGGAAAGGCTGCCGAACGTGGAGATATTGTCGCCCAGTTCAACCTCGGCATGATGTACGCGCATGGGCTTGGCGTGCAGCAGGATCTAGCCCAGGCGCTCAAGTGGTATCAGCTAGCTGCCGAACGGGGACATGCCGGCGCGCACACCAACCTGCAGGTATTGGCTGCGCAGCCGCGCCGTCGAAGGCGTTGGCCGTGGATCAGTGCGCTGGTGGTGATCGGTCTGTTAGCACTGGTGATTGCGCGCCGACTTTGGTGGCGTGCCTAGCAGCACGCGTCACTTGCCGCAAACGGGGCAGGCAGGATCTTTCTTTAGCCGAAGCTCGCGCCATTCCATCGAAAGTGCATCGAGCGCCAGCACCCGCCCGGTGAGCAGCGTGCCGACGCCGAGCAGGAGTTTGAGCGTTTCAGTGGCCTGCACGGCACCGATCAT
The DNA here is from genome assembly GCA_002451215.1 of Proteobacteria bacterium UBA6900. Taxonomy (GTDB): domain Bacteria; phylum Pseudomonadota; class Gammaproteobacteria; order Acidiferrobacterales; family Sulfurifustaceae; genus SM1-46. Next base: position 25,398 of record DKBM01000087.1, on the reverse strand, counting down.
GCCGACCGCCGGCGCCAATACCCCGAATTGCGAACAGAGCTCGCCTTCTTCGGCCTCGATGTCGTGGTACAGGCAGGCGTAGCACGGACTGTCATCGAGATCGGGTCGAAACACGCTGACCTGTCCTTCAAAGCGCACTACCGCGCCCGAGACGAGTGGCGTGCGCGTCGCCACGCACAGGCGATTCACCATGTGCCGGGTCGGGAAGTTGTCACTCGCGTCGACGACGACATCGGCGAGTTCGATCTGGGCGCGCAGTTCAGGTTCCGCGAGCCGGCGGTTGAAGGTAACGAGTTCCACCTCGGGATTGAGCGCCGCGAGCGTCTTTGCCGCCGAGATGACTTTTTCCTCCCCGACGCGCGCTGTGGTGTGGACGATCTGGCGTTGCAGGTTCGTGAGATCAACCCGATCGCCATCGACCAACACCAGATGGCCCACGCCGCTCGCGGCGAGATACATTGAAACCGGAGAGCCAAGGCCGCCCATGCCGATGATGAGAACGCGCGCGCGCAGCAGGCGGCGCTGTCCCTCAATTCCGATCTGGGGCAGCAGGATGTGCCGGCTGTAGCGAAGCAGCTGCTGGTCTTCCATCGCGCGGCTCAGGTTGCGCGCCGCGCCTCGGTGACACGTTCGAGGCCGGCGAGATCACGATGCACCACAATATCACGGAACCCCGCCCCGATCAGGATGCGGGAAATCGCGGCGGCCTGATCATGGCCATGTTCAAGCATTAATCTTCCCATGTCGGCGAGGTAGCGCGGACAATCGGCAACAATGGTGCGGATGGCGTCGAGCCCGTCGGCCCCGGCCACCAGCGCGGCTCGCGGTTCGAAACGTACATCGCCCTGCGCGAGGTGGGCGTCAGCCTCGCACACATAGGGCGGATTGCTGACGATCAGCTCGAAGCGCTCCTTTCCCAGCGCTGCGCACCAGTTGCCCTCGCGAAACTCGATGTTCGTGACATGGTGGCGATGCGCGTTTTCACGCGCAACGTCGAGCGCCGCGGCGGACGCATCGGTGGCGAAAAGGCGACAGCGCGGGCGCTCGCGCGCGATCGCAATGGCGATGGCGCCGCTGCCAGTGCCAAGGTCGGCGATAGTCCAACTCGCCCCTGGTGGAACGTGTGCCAGTGCCCGCTCCACCAGCAGCTCTGTCTCGGGTCGCGGGATCAGGACATCGGCGCTGACGCGTAGCGGCAGCGACCAGAACTCGCGCACCCCGGTGAGATAGGCGACTGGTTCGCCAGCCGCGCGCCGCGCCAGCAGTGTCTGCAGGCGCGTGAGCGACGTTTGGCGCAGTTCGACATCGGCACGCGTGAGCAACTCGGCGCGGCTCAGCCCGCAGACGTGCATGACGAGCACCTCGGCATCGAGGCGTGGCGTGGGCGAGTGGGAGGATAGATGCGTCTCGGCCTCATGCAGGAATTGGCCGACGGTCGAAACCATACCGGGAGCTTCAGGCGTTGCCAGCCGCGAGCGCCGCAAGCCGCTCGGTCTGGTCGGCGGCGATCAAGGGGTCGATCAGCTCGTCGAGCTTGCCCTCCATCATCTGATCGAGCTTGTAGAGTGTCACGTTGATGCGGTGATCGGTAACTCGGTTTTGCGGGAAGTTGTAGGTGCGGATGCGCTCGGAGCGATCGCCGGTGCCCACTTGCGACTTGCGACTGGCCGCTTCGGCCTCGCGTTGCTTGCGTTGCTCGATCTCGAGCAGTCGCGCGGCCAGGACTGACATCGCGCGCGAGCGGTTCTTGTGCTGGCTACGCTCGTCCTGACACTCCACCACTATACCGGTGGGTAAGTGCGTGATGCGGATCGCCGAGTCGGTCTTGTTGACGTGCTGGCCACCGGCGCCGCTCGCGCGGAAGGTATCGACCTTAAGGTCGGCCGGATTCAGATCGATCGCGTCGATCTCCGCGGCTTCGGGCAGCACCGCGACCGTGCAGGTCGACGTATGAATGCGGCCCTGCGCCTCGGTGGCCGGCACTCGCTGGACGCGGTGCACGCCCGACTCAAACTTGAGCCGTGAGTAGACGCTCTGGCCGGCAATGCGCGCGATGATCTCCCTGTAGCCGCCGTGTTCGCCCTGGCTCTGGGATACCACCTCCACCTCCCAGCGACGACCCTGCGCATAATAGTGGTACATGCGAAACAAATCGCCGGCGAAGATCGCGGCTTCGTCGCCACCAGCGCCGGCGCGGATTTCGAGGAACACATTGCGCGCGTCGTTCGGATCCTTCGGGAGCAACATAACCTGCAGCTCGCTCGCGAGTGACTCGAGCTCGGGTCCGGTGCGCGCCAACTCCTCCTGTGCCATCTCGCGCGTTGCAGGGTCCGGATCCTCGGCCATCGTTTCGGCCGCCTCGAGGTCGTCCAATACCCGCCGGTAAGCCTGGTAGCGTGCGACAATGCCGCTCACCTCGGCATACTCTTGAGAGAGCTTGCGGAACTGTTCTTGGTTCGAGATCACCTTCGCGTCGGCAAGCATCGCCGCAATCTCCTCGTGGCGTTCCGCGAGGCGTGCGAGTCGGGTCTCAATCGAGGGATTCAGCATGGCGATGTTCGGGTGGACAGCGGCCTACCCCCCCTGCCTAACAGGGGTGGCGGATCAGTCGTCGTTTAAGTTGAATAACCGTCGCGCTGCTTCCAGCAATGCTGCGTTGCCGTCACGGTTAGCGAGCTTGAGTGCATGAGACGGGGAGTGGGTGAACTTGTTAGTGAGCGCCCGGGCGAGTTGTTCTATTACATGTTCGGGATTCTCGCCTGACGCGAGCCGCCGGCGGGCGCGTTTTAACTCGGCCTCGCACAGCGCCTCGGCGGTCTCGCGCAGCGCCCGAATCGTCGGTACGACGTCCAGCGTCTCCACCCAGTGCATGAAATCGCTCACCTGGGTGTCAATGATCTTTTCAGCCTCGCGCGCGGCCTCTTGGCGGGATTCCAGGTTCTCCTTTACAACGTCCTTCAGGTCGTCGATGGCGTAGAGGTAGACATCCGAAAGTTCGGCCACTTCCGGTTCGATATCACGCGGGACGGCGATGTCGAGCATCAATATGGGACGGTGCTTGCGGGCCTTTAACGCGCTTTCTACCGCGCCTTTACCGAGGATCGGGAGCTGGCTGGCGGTCGACGATACGACGATGTCCGCGTCCGCCAGGCGGTTCGGCATTTCCGCGAGGGAAATGGCTTCCGCCCCGAACTGGTCCGCCAGCCACCGGGCGCGCTCAAGGGTACGATTGGCCACGAGCATTTTGCCAATGCCATGCTCAGCGAAATGCCGCGCGCACAGTTCGATCATTTCGCCGGCGCCGATGAAAAGCACGCTTTGACTGGCGAGTGAACTGAATATCTGCTTGGCCAGGGCCACCGCCGCCGAGGCAACGGACACTGGGCTCGCGCCGATAGCGGTATCGGTTCGCACCTGTTTGGCTACCGAGAAAGTCTGCTGGAACAGGCGATTGAGAAGTTTGCCGGTGGCGCCGGCCTTGTGCGCCACTGTGAATGCATCCTTCATTTGCCCGAGGATCTGGGTTTCGCCCAACATCATCGAGTCGAGCCCGGCGGCCACCCGGAAAGCGTGCCGCACCGCGTCCTGGTCGGGATGGCGATACAGGAACGGCCGCAGCTCCTCGAGCGACAGGCGGTGGTAGTCGCAGAACCAGCGCATGATGCGTTGCTCGCCGTCGGAATCGAGCCCGCAGTAGACTTCCGTCCGGTTGCAGGTCGATAGAATCGTGGCTTCGCCTGCTGCGCCGCTCGCCCGGAGATGGTGCAGCGCCTCGGGCAGCCGCTCCGGCGCGAAGGCTGCCTTTTCACGCAATTCGACCGGTGCCGTCTGATGATTAAGCCCAACTGCAATGAGGCGCATATGTTGCGTTCTGAAGACCTTGTTATCGGCTCGGATTTTGGGCGATTGACTGGGGGTGTCAAGGAACGGATGTTGTCCGAATTGGGTCCAATATCAAGCCGTATCGAATTGAATCGCAAGGACACGCACGTCGCGCAGCGGATAAATGCCCTTTACCGTGCGGGTATTTGTACCGAATAGGTGTCAGTCTGCCCACCCGCTCGGCTTGCCGGTTGGCAATAAACCGACCAGACTCACAGGTAAATTTGATCCTCATGTCCGCACCCCCCGGCCAGGCCGCGTACCCGGCAGACCGGCCGGAGGGTTTTGCTCGCGGCAAGAAGATCCCGGCAGACCGCGCCGCGAGCGGGGAGACAACCATACGATGCATCTGTCCATGAACCGAGCGTTACTCATCATGATGGCCGGCGCCATGCTGGCTTCCTGCGCCAGCTCACCGACACCGCCTTCCGGCTCGCAAGCGTCTGCGCCCGTCGCAGCGGAACCGGCGGTTGAGACGTTGCCCAACGTGCCGCTCGATGCGGCCACGCTTTACAACATTCTACTCGGCGAAATTGCCGGCCAGCGCGGTCAGGTGGGTGTCGCGGCCCAGACGCTCGGCAAGGTTGCGCAGCAGACCCGTGATCCGCGGCTTGCCGAGCGGGCCACGCTGGCGGCCGCCTATGCCCGACGCTTCGAAGAAGCACTAGTTTCGGCGCAACTCTGGGTGGAGCTGCAGCCCGACGACCCGGATGCCCGCGAGTCGCTGGCAGGCATCCTGATGGAACTCGACCGGCCCGAAGAGGCGCGTGTGCAGTTCGAGCGTCTGATTGTCCTAGAAACTCCGCGGTCGAATCCGGAGCAGGCCTACATGCGCGTGGTGTCGGTGCTCTCGCGCCATACGCAGAGGGCCTCGGCACTGACGGTCATGCAGCAACTGGTCGACCAGAATCCGAAGGTGCCCGCCGCACAGTTCGCGCTGACGCACCTTAGCGTGCGAATGGGGGACTTTCCACGCGCCCTCCAGGCTGCGGACACCGCGCTAGTGTTGCGCCCGGGCTGGGAGGAGGCGGCGCTTTTCAAGGCACGCATCCTGGTGTCGCTCAAGGAGATGGGTAAGGCCCAGCAGTTCTACGAGGAGTTCCTCGCGCAGTATCCTCATGCCACGACTGTGCGTCTCAACTACGCTCGACACCTGATCGACCAACGTCAGTGGAGCAAGGCCCGCAGCGAGTTCACGCGCGTCTTAAGTGACATGCCGAATGACGCGGACACAATTTATGCGATCGCGCTCCTGTCGCTGCAGACGCAGGAACTGGACGACGCAGAAAAGTACCTGAAGCGCACCCTCGCGTTGCGTCCGCAGCACGATCAGGCCCGTTACTACCTCGGCCAGGTCGCGGAACAGCGCAAGGACTATGCAGAGGCGATCCGCTGGTACAGCGAGATTGGGCCGGGTGAGAACTATTTCGAGGCGCAGACCCGGATTGGCATGATGAAAGCCAGGCAGGGCGACATTCCCGGCGCACTGGCTCACCTGCGCTCGCTCTCACCCACGACGGATCAGCAGCGTGTGCAGCTTATTTTGTCCGAGGAGCAGATCCTGCGCGAGGCACGCAAGTACGAAGAGGCGCTCGCGGTTCTCAATCAGGGGCTGAAGCAACTGCCCGGTGACAAGGACCTGCTTTACGCTCGTGCCCTGATCGCCGAGAAGCTCAACCTGATCCAGGTGGTCGAGAGCGACCTGCGCAGCGTGTTGAAAAAAGACCCCAAGAACGCGCATGCGCTGAATGCGCTGGGCTACACGCTTGCCGACCGCACAAACCGGTTGCAGGAAGCCAATGCGCTGCTTTCCGAAGCTCTGGCCCTGCGTCCCGACGACGCCTTCATTCTCGACAGCATGGGCTGGCTGCAGTACCGCATGGGCAATAATGCCGAGGCAGTGCGTTACCTAAAGCGCGCGCTGGAAGTACGCAATGATGCAGAGATCGCGGCGCATCTGGGCGAGGTGCTTTGGGTAATGGGCAATCGGCGCGAGGCCGAGTCGGTATGGAGCCGGGCCCTGCGCGAGACGCCGGACAACGAGGCTGTACTCGACGCCATCAAGAAATTCAAACAGTGAGAGGTTGGTTGGCGGCATTGCTGCTCGCAGCGCTGAGCGCCTGCGCGGCCATGCCGGAGCGACCGCCAGTGGGCGATCGCGATGCGGCGTGGCTGGCACGTACACGCGATCTGGGTCCGCTCGACTCATGGGAAATCCGCGGACGTATCGCTCTGCGCACTGCTGACGATGGCTGGCAGGCCAGCCTCCTGTGGCTGCGCGCCAAGGATCGGCATGACATTGACCTTGTTGGGCCGCTGGGCAGTGGCCATGTGCGACTTCGTCAGGACGCGTCGGGTGCAGAGTTGCGCGACAGCGCGCAGCAGATCCTGCGCGACACGAGCGCGGAGAACCTGCTGCTGCGTGCGACCGGCTGGCAGCTGCCGGTGAACGGTCTTGGTTATTGGATACGGGGTTTGCCCGCGCCCGGGGTCGCGAGTGTGCGCGAGCTCGACGAGTGGGGCCGCTTGCGCACGCTGCGCCAGCTCGGCTGGCAGGTCGAGTTTCTCGGCTACGAGCGTCTCGATTCCCTTGAGTTGCCGAACAAGCTCTTCATCAGGCGCGCTGATGCCGGCAATCGCCAAAGCCTCGACATCGCGGCGGGAAACGATCCCACGCTTGAAGTCCGGGTGGTAATTGATCGCTGGGTACCGCATCGCTAGCGCCCGATCGGTCAGACGGTTGATAGAATGGCGGCATGGACGTCTGGCCTGCCCCGGCAAAGCTGAATCTCTTTCTGCATGTCGTGGGCAGGCGAGCGGATGGCTATCATCTGCTGCAGACCGCCTTTCAGTTTCTCGACTATAGCGACCAGCTCAGGTTTGAGATCACGCCGGATGGCCGCATCTCCCGCGCGCACGCCGTGGCGGATGTAGAAGAAGGTGCGGATCTTTGTCTGCGTGCAGCACGGCTCCTGCAGGTCCATAGCGGCACTTCGCGGGGCGCCGTCATTAGCCTTACCAAGCAAATTCCCGTTGGTGGCGGTCTCGGTGGTGGCAGCTCGGATGCCGCGACTACCCTCATCGCACTCAATCAGCTGTGGGGGCTCGGTCTGTCTCGGGTGGCACTGGCGGACCTGGGATTGCAACTGGGCGCCGATGTTCCGGTTTTTGTGCACGGACGGGCGGCCTGGGCGGAGGGCGTGGGAGACGTTCTGACGCCAATCGATTTCGAAGAGCCGTGGTACGTCGTGCTTTCGCCGCCGGTCCAGGTATCGACCCGTGAGGTGTTCCAGGACCCTGATTTGACACGCCAAACCCCCACCATCACAATACGCGCCTTTCGCGCGGGGCAGGGCGCCAATGATCTCGAAGCGGTGGTGCGCCGCCGCTATCCCGAGGTCGATCGGACAATCCGCTGGCTTTCGCAGTATGGTCCCGCACGCATGACCGGTTCGGGCGCATGTGTGTTTGTGGCGGTGACCAGTCGGGCAGCGGGCGAACAGATTCTGGAGCGCGCGCCATGCACGGGTTTTGTGGCGCGTGGCTTGAACCGGCATCCCTTATATATAAGGTAAGGGGAAAACCTTCTGGGGTGTCGCCAAGCGGTAAGGCACCGGATTTTGATTCCGGCATTCCCAGGTTCGAATCCTGGCACCCCAACCAGTTTTACTAGCGGACGAGGGCAGTACGCGTGGCACTCGAAAACGTTGCTGTCTTTGCCGGGAATGCAAACCCGGCACTTGCCGAGGCGGTGGCCCGTCGTCTGGGAGTGCCGCTCGGCAAGGTTGTGGTTGGCCGTTTCAGTGACGGCGAGGTCATGGTCGAAATCATGGACAACGTGCGCGGGCGCGACGTGTTTATCGTGCAGCCCACTTGTGCACCGAGCAACGAGAATCTTATGGAGTTGCTCATCATGATCGACGCGGTGAAGCGCTCCTCGGCGCGGCGCATCACCGCGGTGATTCCCTATTATGGGTACGCGCGACAGGATCGTCGTCCGCGCACGGCGCGTGTGGCGATCACGGCGAAGCTCGTGGCGGACATGATCCAGGTCGCGGGCGCGAACCGGGTCCTGACGATGGATCTGCATGCGGACCAGATCCAGGGATTCTTCAGTATCCCGACGGACAATATCTATGCCTCGCTCGTGCTGTTGGGTGACATCTGGCGGCAGGAGTTCAAGGACCTGCTGGTTGTATCGCCAGACGTGGGCGGGGTGGTGCGGGCACGGGCGATGGCCAAGCACCTGGAAGCGGATCTGGCGATCATCGACAAGCGCCGGCCGCGCCCAAACGAGGCCAAGGTCATGCATATCATCGGCGAGGTGGAAAACCGCACCTGCGTGCTGATGGATGACCTGGTCGATACCGCCGGCACGTTGTGCGAGGCGGCTGGCGCACTGAAGGCGCATGGCGCAAAACGGGTGCTGGCGTACTGCACGCACGCCGTGCTTTCGGGCAAGGCGGTGGAACGTATTTCGGCGTCGCAGCTCGATGAGCTGGTGGTGACCGACACCATTCCGCTCAAACCGGAAGCGCAGGCCTGCAAGCAGATACGCCAGCTATCGATTGCCGAACTGCTGGCGGAGTCGATGCGCCGGATTTCAGAGGAAGACTCGGTGAGCGAGCTCTTCATGGATTGACGCGTGTGCCCTTGGGCATGCGCGATCGATGGCCTGACTGCCCTGGTCGCGGGGCGGCGGGTGTGTTTAACCTGACAGTACTGGAGAAAGTCACATGGCAAAGTTTGATATCACGGCCGAGCCGCGTTCGGTGCAAGGGAAGGGTGCGAGCCGCCGCCTTCGCCGCGCTGGTTTGGCCCCTGCAATTCTGTACGGAGCGGAAAAGCCGCCGCAGATGGTCTCGTTACCGCAAAATGTGCTGCTTAGGCACCTCGATGACGAAAGGTTCCACAGCGCGATCCTGAACGTGACGGTCGATGGCCAGACCGATCAGGCGATTCTGCGTGACTGGCAGATGCATCCGGTGCGCACCGAGGTCCTGCATGTCGACTTTCAGCGCATCAGCGCAACCGAGAAGCTGCACATGAAGGTGCCGCTGCATTTCCTCGGGCAGGACGTGGCCCCGGGCGTGAAGCTCGAGGGTGGCATCGTCACGCACCTCATGACCGATATCGACATTACCTGTCTGCCAAAGGATCTCCCCGAGTTCCTGGAAGTGGACATGTCGCAGATGCACCTCAACCACTCCGTACATCTCTCGGATATCAAGCTGCCGGAAGGTGTGCAGATCACGAGCCTCGCGCATGGCGGTGATGACCACGCGGTTGCCGCGATCACCGCGGTGCGCGTCGAGGAAGAGGCACCGGTTGTGGCGGCACCCGTCGAGGGCGAGGCCGCAGCGGCTGCCCCCGCGGCCGCTGGCGCGCCGGCGGCTGCTGCCCCGGCGGCAGGCGAGGCGAAAAAGCCGGAAGCCAAGAAACCCGAGGCGGGCAAGAAATAGCCTGCGCCTATTGGTCTCGCCCTGCTGCGCAAAACGCTGCGTGGCCGGGCGGCGACTGATTATCGCAGCCGCGGCCCACTCGCGGATTGCGTTGGCCAGGAGTGAGGCCGGATGAACCAAGCCATCTTGCTCATCGTCGGGCTGGGCAATCCCGGCCCGGAATACGCGCAAACCCGACACAACGCCGGGTTCCGGTTTCTGGAGCGTCTTGTCGGCGAAACCGGTGTGGTGCTGCGCCAGGAGGCACGTTTCCGGGCTGATTGCGCGCGCGTGATGCTCGCCGGGCGGGAAGTCTGGTTGCTCGCCCCGCAAACCTTCATGAATCACAGCGGCGAGTCAGTCCGGAAATTTGCACACTTCTACAAGATTGCGGTTCCCGGGATCCTGGTCGTGCATGACGAGATTGATCTGCCGCCTGGGGCCGTGCGCCTGAAAATTGGTGGCGGTGATGGTGGGCACAATGGCCTGAAGGATGTGACCGAGCAGCTCGGCAGCGGCGAGTACATTCGTCTGCGCCTGGGCGTCGGGCGGCCGGACACGAGCGCCCAAGTGGTGAGCTACGTGCTAAGGCGTGCGCCCATAGCGGAACAGACGCTACTCGACGACGCCATCACCGAGGCGCTCCGGCATATCGATGACATCGTGCAAGGCGACCTGCAAAAGGTCATGAACGTCCTGCATTTGCACGCACGCTAGGAAACGATTATGGGATTCAAATGTGGCATCGTCGGACTGCCGAACGTGGGTAAGTCGACACTCTTCAACGCCCTGACGCAGGCCGGCATTCAGGCAGAGAACTATCCATTCTGTACCATTGATCCGAACGTCGGCATCGTGGAAGTGCCGGATCCGCGACTCACCGCGCTGGCCCGCATCGCCAAGCCCGAGAAGGTGATTCCAACTACCATCGAGTTCGTTGATATCGCCGGGTTGGTCGCCGGTGCCGCGCAAGGCGAGGGTCTCGGTAACAAGTTTCTCTCTCACATCCGTGAGGTCGATGCGATTGCACATGTGGTGCGTTGCTTCGAGGACACGAACGTGGTGCACGTCTCGGGCAAGGTGAGTCCAGCGGCGGATATCGAGGTCATCAACACCGAGCTCGCGCTCGCCGACCTCGACACCGCGGAGAAGGGCCTGCAGCGCGCCGAGAAGGGTGCGAAGAGCGGCAGCAAGGACGACATCAGGCTTCGCGACCTGCTGCTCAAGGTTCGCAGTCATCTCGATACCGGTAAGCCGGTACGCGCGCTGGCCATGAGCGACGAGGAACGCCGATTGCTGCGGCCGCTGTGCATGCTGACGGACAAACCGCTCATGTATATCGCGAACGTCGCCGAGACCGGTTTCACCGACAATCCGATGCTGCAACAGGTCGAGGAAATTGCCCGCGCCGAACACACCGTGGTGGTGCCGATCAGTGCCGCCATCGAGGCGGAGCTTGCCGGCATGAGTGCCGACGACAAGCAGGCGTTCCTGAAGGAGATGGGACTGGACGAGCCCGGCCTGAACCGTGTCATTCGCGCCGGCTACCAGCTGCTTGGCCTGCACACCTATTTCACGGCCGGGCCGAAGGAGGTGCGCGCCTGGACCGTGCCGATCGGCGCGCATGCCCCGCAGGCGGCCGGCGTGATCCATACGGATTTCGAACGCGGGTTCATTCGCGCCGAAGTGATCGCCTTTGACGATTACGTGAAGCACAGCGGCGAGCACGGTGCCAAGGAAGCCGGGAAGTTGCGGCTGGAGGGCAAGGAGTACGTCGTGCGCGATGGCGATGTCATGCATTTCCGCTTTAATGTGTAGGCTTCGGTCGGCTTGGCTTGAACCACGCCAAGGCGTCCGGTATCGTTTGCGGCCTTTTTCGGCTAGGTAGCTCAGCTGGTTAGAGCGCGGCACTCATAATGCTGAGGTCGGCGGTTCGATCCCGCCCCTAGCCACCAACTTCCTTTTTGCCGGCATTTGCGCTGCCGGTGCACCCCGCCCAACACATCCAGCCGGTTAGAATGGCGGCCACACCAGGCTGCCCATGCAAGACACCGTCTTTGAGGCGCTGCAGGCCGGCGCAACCCTGATCACCGCCGGGCGGCGGCTCGCCCGGGATCTCGCCCGCCGCTACGGCGAGCGAATGCTTGCGCACGGCCACAAGGTCTGGCCAAGTCCGCAAGTTATCGCTTGGCCGGACTGGATCGCGCGCCATTGGCAGGCGCTGGCTGCGTCCGAGGCACGCAGTCTGCTGGATGACACGCAGGCCTTGCGGGTGTGGGAGTCGGTCATCCTCGATTCACGCTGGCAGAATGACTTGCTGCAGCCCTACGCTGCGGCAGCGCTGGCGCAGGATGCCTGGAACCTGATGCATGCGTGGCGCCTGCCGCTACCCGATGTCGCGAAAGCGGCGAACGAAGATCTGCTCGCCTTTGCGCATTGGGTGCAAGATTTTGCGCGCATATGTGGCGACCGCCATTGGATCGATGCAGCGACCTTGCCCGACGTGGTCTCGCAGGGCTTTGCATCCGGCGCGCTGGCGCCGCCGGAGCGCGTGCTGCTCGCGGGTTTCGATGAGCTGACGCCCCAGCAGGCGAGACACATGGAGGTGTTGCGGGGAACCGGCGTGCAAGTGATGGATGAAACCGCGTCGCCGCCTGCGCCGGCTGTGCACCGCCTCGCCTGTCGCGACGCGCGTGAGGAGTTCGCGATCGCGGCGACTTGGGCGCGGCGGCGACTCGAAGCCGATCCGTCGGTTCGGATCGGCATCGTCGTGCCCGGGCTCGGCGAGCGTCGGGCACTCGTGGTTCGCGCGCTGGATGAAGCGCTCGCCCCCGGCGCGATCCGGCCGGATGCCCCCGATGCCAATACCGCGCAGCGTCCCTACCATCTCTCGCTTGGTCTGCCGCTCGCGGATTTCCCGCTGGTGCACGCAGCACTGCTGGCGCTCGAGCTTGGTGGCGAGCCACTGCCGCTCGCGCAGGCCGGCAGCTTGTTGCGCTCACCGTTTATTGGCGCCATGGAGGAATTGCCGCGCCGCGCTTCGCTTGATGTGCGACTGCGGCGAATTGGCGAGACCCGTGCCACGCCGCACCGGCTGCTCGCGCTGGCAACAGACGGCAAGGTCCCGTGCCCTGAGCTGGCCGGGCGCCTGCGACGCTGGCGCGCAGTCATGGATCGGCTCGCGCCGCGACAGTTGCCAAGCGCCTGGTCACAGATCTTCGCCGAGCTGCTCGCGCTGCTCGGGTGGCCGGGTTCGCGCACGCCGGACAGTGCCGAGTATCAGACGCTCGACGCGTGGCGCGAGCTGCTGGTGACGTTCGCCACGCTCGATGCGGTGAGCGGGCGGACCAATTATGCCGCTGCGGTCGCGACCCTGCGGCGACTCGCGACCGAACGCGTCTTCGAGCCGCGCACCGCGGAGGTGCCGGTACAGGTGTTGGGCCTGTTCGAGGCGGCCGGTCTCGAGTTCGATCATCTCTGGGTGAGCGGACTGGACGACAGCGTCTGGCCGGCGAGCCCGCGGGCCAATCCGTTTCTTGATCTTCGCCTGCAACGCGTCCGCGGGCTGCCGCATTCCTCGGCGGAGCGCGAGCTCGCCGTGGCCCGGCGCGTGACCGTGCGCCTGCTCGGCAGCGCTCGCGAGGTGATGCTAAGTCATGCCAGTGTCGATGGCGAGCAGGTACTGCGCGCTAGCCCGCTGATCACCGGGCTCGCCGAGACCACAATGGCCGCACTCGCTCTACAAGGCGTGCCGGACGAGGCCGAACGCCTGCAGGTGATGGGTGAGCTGGAGACGCTCATTGACGCCGAAGCGCCGGCGCTTAGGGAGGGCGTCNNGCGCGCGGCACTCTGCTGCACGATGCCTTGCGTGTGTTCTGGCAGAAGCTCGGTAGTCATGCGCGGCTGGTGGCGCTGAGCGAAGTGGAGCTCACGCGCGAAGTGTCGCAGGCAGTAGCGGGAGCGATCGAAAAGCTCGCTGCGCGGCGGCGCGAGACTTTCACGGCTCGCTTTCGGACGCTCGAGCAACAGCGCCTCGAGGCACTGGTACTGCGCTGGCTAGCGCTCGAGCGCGAGCGCCGGCCATTCGTGGTGCGTGCGAGCGAGACGCGNNGTCATTGATTACAAGACCGGACACGCGCACGTGAAGGACTGGTATGGCGCGCGTCCCGCCGAGCCGCAACTGCCACTCTATGCGATTGCCGCGCCGGGAACGGTAGCAGCGCTTGCCTACGCGCGGTTGCGCCCGGATGCCTGCGATTTTCGTGGCCTCGCGCACGAAAGCGGTTTGCTGCCGGCGGTGGGCACGCTTGCCGACGACAAGCAGGCCGCGACCTTCGGTTCGTGGGAGGCGCTCCTTAATAACTGGCGTGCGACGCTCGAGGCGCTGGCGGCAGCGTTTCGCGCCGGCGCGGCCGCGGTCGACCCGCGCGATGGCCACGAGACCTGCGAGCAGTGCGACCTCGAGCCGCTGTGTCGCGTGCACGAGCATCCGCGCTGGGGCGATGTGTTCCCTGGGGAGCCAGCATGAGTACTGAGCGCCTGGCGGATACGAACGCGCGCGAGGCGGCGCTCGATGCGGCGCGTTCCTTCATCGTGCAGGCCCCGGCCGGTTCCGGCAAGACTGAGCTGCTCACCAACCGTTATCTCGTGCTGCTCGGGCGAGTGGATCATCCGGAGGAAGTACTCGCCATCACCTTTACGCGCAAGGCCGCGGCCGAGATGCGAAGCCGCATCATCGAGGCGCTCGCCGCTGCCGCGACGGGGGCCGTGCCCGAGGCGCCCCACAAACAGCGCATGGTGGCGCTGGCGCGGGCCGCGCTCGCGCGCGATGCCGAGCGTGGCTGGAACCTGCTCGCCCAGCCGCAGCGGCTGCGGATCAGTACCATCGATGCCTTGTGCACCGGCCTTACCCGCCAGATGCCGGTGCTCTCGCACACCGGCGGCGCGGCGCGCGTCACCGAACAGAGCGAGACGCTCTACCGCGAGGCGGCGCGCGAGTTATGCGGGCTGCTCGAGGCGGATCACGACTGGACCCCTGCGGTCGAGCGGCTGCTCGCACATCTCGACAATGATTTGCCGCTAGTGGAGTCGCTACTTGCCGGCATGCTGGCGCGGCGTGACCAGTGGTTGCGCCACCTCGCGACACCCGACGATCCGCGTCGCCATCGAGCGGTGCTCGAAACCGCGCTCACCCATGCCATCGAGGATGAGCTCGCGCGAGCCGCCGCGGCGCTGCCGCCGGCCGTGGTGGCGGCGCTGCTTGGCATGTTGCGCGCGGCCACGGCCAACCTGCGTGCCGCGGGCAGTGACTCCGCGCTGCTTGCCTGGGAGGAGTGTGTCGCGCTGCTCGCACCCCGTGTCGGCAATCTTGCAGCGTGGCAGGCGCTGGCCGGATTGCTGACGACCTCTACCGACGGTGGTGCCTGGCGCGCGCGAGTTACAAGGAGCGAAGGATTTCCGCCGCCGAGCAGTGCAAAGGGCGAAGAAAAGGCAAGGCTTGCCGCGGCCAAGGTCGAATTCGAAGCGCTGATCGCGCAACTCGCCGAGGCTCCGGAGCTGCTCGGGCGCCTGCGCGCACTGGTGGCACTGCCCGGCCCGCACTACGCCGATGCCCAATGGCAGCTGATCGAGGCGCTCGGTGCGCTGCTGCCGCTCGCCGTCGCGCAACTGCGCCTGGTGTTCGCCCGGCACGGCGAGGTCGACTTCACCGAAGTGTCGTGGAGTGCGCTCGAAGCGCTCGGGCGGCCCGAGGCGCCGAGTGACCTTGCGCTGCTACTCGACTATCGCATCGCGCACCTGCTGGTCGANNGAATTCCAGGACACCTCGCTCAGCCAGTACGAACTGCTCGAACGCCTGACCGCCGGCTGGCAGCCGGATGACGGGCGCACGCTGTTCCTGGTCGGTGACCCGATGCAGTCGATCTATCGTTTTCGCCAGGCCGAAGTCGGTCTGTATCTGCGGGCGCGCGCGCAGGGGCTGGGCAGCGTGCGGCTCACGCCACTCGCGCTCGAAGTGAACTTTCGTTCGCAGGCTGGCATCGTCGATTGGGTGAACCGCTCGTTCGCCACTGCCTTCCCGGCGGAAGAGAACATCGCGCTCGGTGCCGTGACGCATGCGCATTCGGTCGCGGCCAATGGAGCCCTGCATGGTCAGGCCGTCACGGTGCATCCGTTCTTCGACAAGGACCACGTAGCAGAGGCCGAGCAGGTGGCGGCGCTGGTGCAGGCGGCGCTTGCCGATCCCGCGCAGCGGACCACTGCCATTTTGGTGCGCTCGCGCTCGCACCTCGAGGAGATCGTGCCGCGGCTGCGCGCCGCGGGCATACCGTTTCGCGCCATCGATATCGAGCCACTCGGTGGCCGGTCGGTGGTGCAGGATCTGCTCGCGCTCACGCGCGCGCTGGTTCACCGCGCCGACCGCCTGAGCTGGCTCGCCATACTGCGCGCGCCATGGTGCGGACTACTGCTCGCCGACCTCGATGCCCTGTGCGCGGGAGATCGCGACACGGCGGTTTGGAACCTGATGCAGGATGATGCGCACGTTGCGCGCTTGAGCAATGACGGGCAGGCGCGCCTTGCGCGCGCGTGCGATGTGCTGGCCGCGGCGCTCCTGCGCGAGCGCCGCGCGCCACTACGCCAGCTGGTGGAAGGAACCTGGCTCGCGCTCGGGGGCAGTGCCTGCGCTCCGGGCGCCGCCGCGCTTGCCGACGCGCGCGCTTTTTTCGACCTGCTCGATGCGCTGGAGCAGGGCGCCGATCTCGACGATCTCGCCCAGCTTGATGACCAGGTCGCGGAGCTGCACGCGGCGCCAGATGTCGATGCCGGCGAGCGCCTGCAGGTAATGACGATCCACAAAGCGAAGGGCCTCGAATTCGATACCGTGATCGTGCCGGGTCTTGGGCGCCAGCCGCGTGCGGCGGATGCACCGCTCTTGCGCTGGCACGAAATGGCGCGCGCCGGCGCGACGGTTGCCGAGCTGCTGCTCGCGCCGATGCGCGCACGCGGCGAAAAGCAGGACCCTGTCTATGACTTTCTCGGCGGATACGAGCGCATCCAGGCCGACTTCGAGGATACCCGGCTGCTCTACGTGGCGAGCACTCGCGCCATTCGCCACCTGCATCTGTTAGGTGCGGTCGCCATCGAGGAAACCGAAGAGGGTGGTCGCGAGCTGCGTGAGCCGCCTGCGCGCTCGCTGTTGGCACGAGTGTGGCCGGCGGCGGCGGGTGAATTCGAGCGGGCATTCGCTCGCGGAGCCCATAGTCATGTTGCTGCCACACACGAAGCGGCCACGCATAACGTGGCGATCCGGCGCCTGACAAGTGCCTGGTGGACACCGGCGCCGCCGGCGCAGGTGGCGTGGCGCATGCGTGCCGAGCCGGTACGCAGCGACGGCACGGTCGTGGCGTTCGACTGGGCGAGCGAGACGATTCGCTCGGTCGGCAGCCTGGTGCATCGCTGGCTGGAAATTCTTGCGCGCGAAGGGATCGCCGCATGGAGCGAGGAGCGGGTGCGCGCGCTGAAGCCTGTTTTCGCGCGCGCCCTTGCCGAGCTGGGTGTGCCCGCCGAGCGGATCGGCGCCGCGATCGAACGTGTGAGCGAAGCGCTGACCCGCGCGCTCGCCGATCCGCGCGGTCGCTGGATTCTCGATTCCGCTCACGGCGAGGCACGGACCGAATATGCCCTGACCGGCGTGGACCAGGGCGAACTGGTAAGCGTGGTGCTGGACAGGACGTTCGTCGATGGCAACGGCGTGCGCTGGATCATCGACTACAAGACCGGTACGCATGAAGGCGGCGATCCGGGTGTGTTTCTCGACCGGGAGCAGCAGCGCTACGCGGCGCAATTGGCACGCTACGCGCGACTGATGTATTCGCTAGATTCGCGCCCGATCCGCCTCGGGCTCTACTTTCCGCTGCTGGGTGCCTGGCGCGAGTGGCCGGCGGTTGGTGACTAGGTTTGTCGGCTGTGCCTTTTGCCTCGCTGCTGTGTTTGGCGCGAGAATGGCTTTATGACGTCGTCTGCAGAACAGAAGCTGGTTGTCGCCATTTCCTCCCGCGCGCTGTTTGATCTCGAGGACAGCCATCGTGTATTCACCGAGCAGGGCGTTGAGGCGTATTGCCGCTACCAGATCGAGCACGAGAACGATCCGCTCGAGCCAGGTGCTGCGTTTCCGGTGGTGAAGAAGCTGCTTGCCCTGAACGCGCTAGCCCCGCTGCGTGAGCGGGTTCAAGTAATTCTGATTTCACGCAACAGCGCCGACACGGGTTTGCGCGTTTTCAACTCGGTATCGCACTACGGTCTGGAGATTTCGCGCGCCGCCTTCGCGGGGGGCGCCAGCCCGTTTCGCTATGTCGAGCCGTTTGGGGCCCAGTTATTCTTGTCAGCGAACGCCGAGGATGTCGGAGATGCGCTGGAAGCCGGTCTTGCGGCGGCCACCCTGATGCCGCGACGCGGCATCCTGCCCGAGGGCGATGCGCTGCGGATCGCGTTCGACGGCGATGCGGTGTTGTTCTCCGATGCGGCCGAGCGTGTCTACAAGCGGCGCGGCTTGGAGGCGTTCAACCATTCCGAGCGCGCGGCCGCCACTGAGCCGCTGCCGGGCGGTCCGTTCCGCGGATTCCTCTCGGCGTTACATGGTATCCAGGCGGAGTTCCCGCCGAGCCGTTCGCCTCTCCGGACTGCGCTGGTGACCGCCCGCGGCGCGCCGGCACACGAGCGTGTCATCCGCACGCTGCGTGCCTGGAACATCCGCATTGACGAGGCGTTGTTCCTTGGTGGCATGGACAAGGGGGCCTTTCTGAAGGCTTTTCAGGCAGATATCTTCTTCGACGACCAGCAGCGTCACTGTGTTTCGGCGGCGCCACATGTTGCGACCGGCCATGTTCCCTACGGTGTGGCGAATGAAAGTTGACCGTTCGTCGGGTCGTTTGGTACGTTAGTTTAGGATGCTTCGGTAACCTATTGAAAGTAATAGCCTGCTTGGTCTGATGGCCTTCTGTGCACAATGTCGGCGCTTGAGGATTGCTTGCGGTGAGCCAGACTGAGGACAAGGACGTCGCCGCGGATGCAGGGAATGTTTGGGCACCCCGCCCCATGCCGCGGCTCATTTTTCCTTCGGATTTGCGTGCTTTCTTTGATTTCCCGGTTGTCGTCCGAACTGGGCGGTCCCCGGGTGATAGTGGGTGTCTCCTTCAGTCCTCCAGTGTGAGTTGTGTTTTTCTAGGGTTGTGTGGTCGCCGGTCGGGAAGATGTAACAAACGTGCTATCCCCGAACGACGCCGCGCATGTTGCAGGCGAGTGGGTCACTCCACTCGCCTTTTTCTTTGATTTTGAAGGGAAATTCTCCGAGTTGGCTTTTCTTTTGGCCGGGGCGCGGGTAGATTAGGCGCCCCCTGTCGTCCGGGCGCATAGTGCGCAAACTCCACATCAAGACCTTTGGCTGCCAAATGAACGAGTACGATTCCGCCCGAATGGCGGACGTGCTGGCGGCCTCACACGGCCTGGAGATCACTGAAGACCCCTCTGAGGCCGACGTTCTGCTGCTTAATACCTGCTCCATCCGCGAAAGGGCTCAGGAAAAGGTGTTTACCCAGCTTGGGTACTGGCGGGAGCTGAAGACGGCACGCCCGGACATCGTGATCGGCGTGGGTGGTTGCGTCGCCAGCCAGGAAGGCGCGGCGTTGGTGCGCCGCGCCCCGCTGGTCGATCTCGTGTTCGGCCCCCAGACGCTGCACCGGTTGCCGCAACTGGTCGATCAGGCGCTCAGCACGCGCCGCCCGGTGGTCGATGTGTCGTTCCCGGAGATGGAGAAATTCGATCGCATGCCGGAGCCGCGGGTCGAGGGCGTGCGCGCGTTCGTGTCAATTATGGAGGGCTGTAGCAAGTACTGCAGTTACTGTGTCGTGCCGTACACGCGAGGCGAGGAATTCTCGCGGGCATTCGACGACGTAATTGCCGAGGTCGTGGGACTAGCGGAGCGCGGTGTGCGTGAAGTGACGTTGCTTGGTCAGAACGTCAATGCCTATCGTGGCTTGCGCCACGACGGCACGTATGCGGATCTCGCCACGCTGCTGCGATATCTTGCCGAGGTTGACGGCATTGGGCGGCTGCGATTCATGACATCGCATCCGATGGAGTTCGGTGACAATCTGATTCGTGCCTACGCCGAAATCGGCAAACTCGCCGATCACCTGCACCTGCCCGTGCAGAGCGGCTCGGACCGTATCCTCGCGCTGATGAAACGCGGCCATACTGTGCTTGAGTACAAGTCGCGGTTGCGCAAACTGCGTGCCGTTCGTCCGGACATCTCGATAACGACCGATTTCATCGTCGGTTTCCCCGGCGAAACCGAACAAGATTTTGAGGCGACCTTGCGGTTGATGGAAGAAGTGCGGTTCGACAGCTCGTACAGTTTTGTCTTCAGCCCGCGACCGGGTACGCCGGCTGCGGACATGGCGGGCATGTTGCCTAGGGAAGTGACGGACGCGCGTTTGCACCAGCTACAGCAGCTCAACAACAGCCACGCGCAGGCGATCAGCCGGCAGATGGTCGGATCGGTTCAGCGCATCCTCATCGAAGGTCCTTCGCGCCGCCGCCCTTCGGAACTCTGTGGACGCACCGAAAACAATCGCGTGGTAAATCTTGACGCCGGCGATGTCGCGCAGATCGGCGAGTTTGTGGGCGCAAGAATCACGGCAGCGATGACCAACTCCCTGCGCGGACAGTTGCCAGCGCCGCCTGCCCGAGGCGAACGCTCGTTCGGCGATGGGACCATGGGCGTCGGAGGAAAAGGGGTTAGTTCGGGCGCCGCAGCCGCCGTCTCCGAAGGAGCGGCCATCGCGCGTGGCGCAAGCTCCGTCGACGGTGGTGGAAGCGTGGCTCGATGAAGCTCGCTCCTTGTCACAAGTCGGCGGCAGACCGGATCCGTCAGCACGCCTGATGGCGACATCGCGTCTGTCCACCGACTAGGGGAACGGGGTCACCCGGCAAGCTGCTTTGAGCGCAAAGTCAAAACCAATCGAATTCACACTGGCACCCGCCGACAATCGTCGGCTCGCCAATCTCTGCGGCCAACATGATGAGCACCTGCGCCAGATAGAGGAGTATCTTGGCGTCGAGATTGCCAACCGCGGTAACGCTTTTCGCATCATCGGACGCGGTGAGGAGTCGCGCAGCGCCGAGCGCGTGTTGAAGACGCTCTATGATTCCACGGGTCGGGACGAATTGGTGACGCTGGCTGGCGTGCATCAGGCCCTGCAGGGGGTTTCATTGCCCACCGCCCAGGCCCCCGAGGATCCCGAGACACAGTTGCGCACGCCAAAGCGCGTGGTGCGTCCGCGCAGCGAGCGCCAACGCGATTACGTGCGCAGCATCCTCACCCACGACATCAATTTCGGTATTGGGCCGGCTGGTACCGGCAAGACCTATTTGGCCGTCGCGTGCGCGGTCGAGGCGTTGGAGCATAATAGAGTCAGCCGCATCGTGCTGGTGCGGCCGGTGGTGGAGGCCGGGGAACGGCTCGGCTTCCTCCCGGGCGGCCTCGAGCAGAAGATCGATCCCTATCTGCGCCCGCTGTATGACGCGCTGCACGAGATGCTCGGTTTTGAAAAAGTGGCGCGGTTGCTCGAGCGCGGCAGCATCGAGCTGGCGCCGCTCGCCTACATGCGCGGGCGCACGCTCAACGAGTCGTTCATCATTCTCGATGAGGCTCAGAACACCACCGTCGAGCAGATGAAGATGTTCCTCACGCGCCTCGGCTTCGGGACCACGGCGGTGGTGACGGGTGACATCACCCAGATCGATCTCGCCCGTACCCAGCAGTCCGGACTGGTGCAAGCGGTGGAAATCCTGCGAGGCGTCGAGGGCGTGTCATTCACTCACTTCACGAGCCAGGATGTCGTGCGCCATGCGCTCGTGCAACGTATCGTCGAGGCCTATGAGGCCTTTACCCGCCGCACCAAGGGCCGCGCGGAGACGCCCTCGTGAATCTGCGACTCCACCTTGATTGCACTACGCGCCTGCCGGTTCCCGCGGTGGGCAAGTTCCGGCGCTGGGCGCGCGCCGCGCTGGCCGGCTGGCGTCGTCGTTCAGTGGCGATCGGCGTGCGGATCGTGGGCGCGGCAGAGAGCCGCGCGCTTAACCTGCGCTATCGCGGCAAGGATCGACCGACCAATGTGCTGTCATTTCCCTATGAGGCGCCGCCCGGAGCGCGCACGGATGTACTTGGCGATCTTGTCATTTGTGCCCCGCTGGTACGACGCGAGGCGCGGGCCGAACGCAAGGACGAGCAGGCGCATTGGGCGCACCTGGTGGTCCACGGTATACTGCACCTGCGCGGCTATGACCACGAAAATGCCCGCCAAGCGACAGTCATGGAGGATCGCGAAGTACGCATCCTGCGCCGACTCGGCTTCCCGAACCCCTATACCTGACCGTTCCGTTCCGCACACCCGATGAACAAACGCGACGACGATCCGCCACCCGAGACGCAGGAGGTGCCCGCTCCGGCACGGACGCTTCTCGATCGGTTGAGCCTCGCATTGCTCGGAGAGCCCGCCACGCGCGAGGAGTTGCTGGAGGTGCTCCGCGATGCCGGTGTGCGCGGGCTGATCGACCGCGACTCGCTCGAGATGATCGAGGGCGTCTTTGGTGTGTCCGAGATGAAGGTGCGGGACATCATGGTGCCGCGCGGGCAGATGGATGTAGTCGACAAGAACCAACGCCCGGAAACCTACCTGCCGGCGCTGATTCGTTCCGGGCACTCGCGCTTTCCGGTAATCGATGCGGACAAGGATCGCGTGGTCGGCATCCTGCTTGCCAAGGACTTGTTGCGCTACTTCGAACTCGACAAGAAGCACCGTGCCCACTTCAATTTGAATGACATGTTGCGCCCGGCGGTATTCGTGCCGGAGTCCAAGCGACTCAACGTGTTGCTGCGTGAGTTTCGTGCATCGCGCAATCACATGGCCATCGTGGTCGATGAGTACGGTGGTGTGGCGGGTCTCGTGACGATCGAGGACGTGCTTGAACAGATCGTTGGTGAAATCAAGGACGAGTACGATTTCGATGGGGATGAAATTGGAATCGTTGAGCGCGGCCCTGGCGAATTCGTGGTCAAAGGGCTTGCCACGCTCGAGGACTTCAATGCGCGCCTGAAGGCCTCACTCGCCTACGACGAAATGGAGACGATCGGCGGCGTGGTGATGGCGCGTTTCGGGCATGTGCCTCGTCGCGGCGAGAAGCTCAACATCGACGGTCTGCACTTCGAGGTACTGCGCGCCGACAGCCGGCGCGTGCACCTGCTGAAAGTCACCACGCTTGGCGCCGGCGAATCTGACGAGGCTCGCTAGCTTCGGGTCATCGTACCCGCGCGCAGCCGATGCCATCGCCTTGGCGGGCGGGGCGCTCCTCTGTCTCGCATTTGCCCCGGTCGGCTGGTTTCCGCTCGCTTTCGTTTGCCCGGCACTGTTGTTCGTACTTTGGCACGGCGCAACGCCGGCGCGCGCAGCGTGGCGCGGATTCCTTTTTGGCCTCGGATTGTTTGGCCTGGGCGCCTCGTGGGTCTACGTCAGTTTGCACAACTTCGGCAATATGGCTGCGCCGCTCGCCGGTCTGGCCACCTTCCTTTTTGTCGCCATCCTCGCTGTCAGCCCCGCCCTTGCGGGCTGGGCGCAGGCGCGCCTCGCGCGCGGGCATGAGGACGATCCCGGCTTCGTACACTATTTTCTGGTGCTGCCCGCTTTATGGGTGCTGCAGGAGTGGCTGCGCGGCGCGTTTCTCAGCGGCTTTCCCTGGATGCATCTCGGCTACAGCCAGATCGATACGCTGCTCGCCGGATTTGCGCCGTGGCTCGGTGTGTATGGCGTGAGTCTTGTCACCGCGATGGTTGCCGCGGCACTTTCCGCGACGTTGCTTCGACCCGCGCGCGCCTGGCGCGCGGCGGCAATCCTGATCGTGGCGGTGACGCTGCTCGGCTACGCGCTCGGTCGCATCGAATGGAGTGTGCCAGCGGATGGCGCGCTGCGCGTTGCACTGGTTCAGGGCAATGTGCCGCTGCGAATCAAGTGGGCCGCCCGCTACCGTGATGAAATTGTGGCGCGATATCTCGCACGCAGCCGCACCGCGCTCGATGCCGATCTCATCGTCTGGCCAGAGGCCGCGGTGCCGGCCTATCTGGACGAAACGGGGGGATTGCGTGCCGAGCTGCGGATGCTGGCTGGTAGCTCGCAGACCGCATTCCTCACTGGAATTGTAGAGCGCGAGCGTGGCCGGCATTACAACAGTGTGTTGCTGGTCAGTCGCGATGGCGAGGCGACTTACCGTAAGCGGCACCTCGTGCCGTTTGGCGAGTACCTGCCGCTCAAGCCGTGGCTCCAGTGGTTGCTTGATTATCTTCAGATCCCGATGTCGGATTTCACTCCAGGTCCGCCGGTTCAGCCGGCGCTCGCGGTCAAAGGGCAGAAGCTTGGTATCTCGGTCTGCTATGAGGACGCCTTCGGCGAGGAGGTAATCCGCACGCTACCGACGGCCAGTGTCCTGGTGAATGTGAGCGAGGACGCATGGTTCGGCGACTCGCTTGCCCCGCACCAGCGCCTGCAAATGGCCCGCATGCGCGCGCTCGAGACCGCGCGCCCTATGGTGCGATCGGCCAATACCGGGCCCTCGGCAGTCATCGATCACCGTGGCGTCGTGCTGGCGCGTTCGCACCAGTTTGAGGAACTCGTGTTGCGCGCGGAGGTCGTACCGCGTGCAGGGGTCACGCCCTATGTTCGGGTCGGAAACCTGTTGGTGGTGATACTTGCCCTGTTCCTGGTCGTTGCGGGTTGGGGATGGCGACGGACACGGCCATAGACAGCAGCGCGGAATTGTTCTACAACGCGCGACTCTTTAAGCTAATCGGTGTATCTCGAGGGAATTTCTTCTATGAAGATGACAACTGGATTGATGGCATTGGCGCTTCTGGTCGGCAGCTTGCCGGCGCTGGCGGCGGAAAAGGGCGGCATAGCCTATGTGAACCTGCCGCGGGTTATGACCGACAGCAAGCCCGGTCAGCGCAATCGCATCGAGCTCGAGAAGCTCGCCAAGGACAAGCAGGGTGCGCTTCAAAAGGAGGAGCAGAAACTCAAGTCGCTGCAGCAGGATTTCCAGAAGAACCAGCTGCTGCTGACCGACCAGCAGAAGCAGCAGAAGCAGCAGGAGTTTCAGGCCAAGGTCGAGGCATTCCAGAAGATGCAGAACGAGGCTCGTCAGGCGCTCAGCAAACGCGAGGGCGAACTGGTGAACAAGTCGATGACCGACATCCGCGCGATCGCCAAGGAACTGGCCAAAGAGCAGCAGTATTCCATGGTCATCTTTCTGCCGGATAGCGCCGTGCTCCATGTCGACGAGTCGATCGATCTGACAGCCAAGACCATTGAGCGTTATAACGCCAAGGCCAAGTAGTGCCGCCTCGCTGCGCATCACGCGGCGAATGGCGTTAGGGCTGGATTGGGGATAGAGTCCGAACCATCACACATATCGGGAGCGCGAACGTGCGTAGCATGAGATCAGCTTGGCTTGTGTTGACGGGAATGTGGCTCGCGGCATTGGCGGTGCCTGTCGCGGCGGGAAACGAACAGCTGGTTACGCTTGAGACGCGCGCTGGCGTTCAGCAGAAGTTTCTCCTTCTGAAGCCCGACAAGCCGATCGCCGCGGTCATTCTGTTTCCGGGCGGCAACGGCGTTGCCGAGTTTGGCGGTTCTGCCAGCAGTCCCAGCGTGGGCCGCAAGCTCAAGAACAATTTTCTCGTGCGCACGCGCGAATCCTTCGCCGCCGCGGGGCTAGTCACCGCCACGGTAGATGCGCCGTCTGATCATCAGGGTGACCGCGGCATGCTGGGTGGGTTCCGCGCTAGTGCCGAGCATTGCCAGGATGTTGATGCTGTGGTTCGTCACCTCAAGACGCTCGCGCCTGTGCCGGTGTGGCTGGTTGGCACCAGCCGTGGCACCGAGTCGGCGGCGAACTGCGCCATCCGCTTGAAGGAAGCCGTTAGCGGCCTGGTATTGACGTCCACGATGACACGCGCCAACAAGAACGG
>DKBM01000037.1:0-14035 GCA_002451215.1 Proteobacteria bacterium UBA6900 | reverse complement strand
ACGTACCGTCGATCCTGAGATAGTCCACGAGCAGGTGCTTCAGACAGGAAGCTGTAGAAACCCCTCCCGTCTCTTGCCTGACATCGGAGATACAAGGGCGCGTACGGCAGCGGCGCCAGCCTGGGAACGCCGCGTCGCGATTAGTCGTGTCGCGATCAAATGACCCGTGAGAATCGCTGGCCAGCCTGGGCTCGCAAGTACTTGTCGAACACCATGCAGATGTTGCGAATCAGCAGCGTACCGCGTGGAAGCACCTCGATGCGCTGCGGCGTGATGTCGACCAAACCGTCGGCCTGCATCGGCCTGAGATCGCCGAGCTCAACGGCAAAGTAATCTGAAAAACGGATCCCGTGAGCACGCTCGATCGCNNTCCGGGCGCGCAAAATGGTCCATGCCGATGTAGACATAACCCGCTGCCGTCAGTCGCTCGATGGTGTGTTGCAGGATGTTGAGCTTGATCTCCGGGCTTGGCAGCTCAGCTTCGTTGATCTGGCGCTGGGTCTTGAACATCTGCGGCAGGTGCGCGTAATTGAACACCGACAACCGATCCGGCGCAGCCGCAATGATCTTGTCGAGCGTGCGGGAGAAACTCTCATCCGTCTGGCGCGGCAAACCGTATATAAGGTCCATGTTGATGGAGCGAAAGCCCAGCCGACGTGCGTCCGCTAGCACTGCCAGCGTCTCGTCCTCGCCCTGAATGCGGTTCACTGCTCGCTGCACCACAGGATCGAAGTCCTGCACACCCATCGACAAACGGTTGAAGCCGAGCTCGCGTAACAGCGCGAGCGTTCCTTCGTAAACCTCGCGCGGGTCGACCTCGATCGAGTACTCGCCACGATCGTCGTCACGCAACTGGAAATGCCGGCGCGTTTGTGCCATAAGCGCACGCATCTCGTCCTGCGAGATAAATGTCGGCGTGCCGCCGCCCCAGTGCAGCTGCTCCACCACGCGCGCCCGATCAAACAGCGCCCCCTGCAGGCTGATCTCGCGGTGCAGACGCTCAAGGTACGGCGCCGCCCGCGCGCGGTTCTTGGTCACCACCTTGTTGCACGCGCAGTAGAAACACACCGTGTCGCAAAATGGCAGATGGAAATAAAGTGACAGGGGGCGCTGGGGGACCTCGGCATTGGTCGCCGCGGCCAGCGCCCGGTAGCGCGCCGGCCCAAAGCCGTCGTGGAACTGCACGGCCGTTGGGTAGGACGTGTAGCGCGGGCCAGCCTTGTCATAGCGACGCAGCAGCTCGGGGTCAAAACTGATCGGTTGGCTCATGTCAGGTGCGATTCAGACAGGTTGGCGATAATTCGCTCGCTGTCCCAGACAAATATAAAATTGATGCTGGTCAATGCGCGCGACAGCCCCATCGTCGATGGTTGGGCTTCCAGGAAATTCACTCTATCATGACGCGCATGCTTCGTTCCCCCATTGTGCTCGGACTCCTGATACTCGGGCTAGCCGCCCCGCTGGCCCGTGCTGCCTACGATGGCGGAAAGCTCTATGCCCAGCACTGCGCCGCCTGCCACGGTAGCGCCGGGACCGGCGGCGTCGGCGTGCCACTCGCGCAGCCGGATCTGCTTGCCACCGTGGATGACCGCTACCTCATCGGGACCATTCGCCACGGCCGGCCGGGGCGCGTCATGCCGGCATTTCAGCAACTCTCCGATGCCGAGGTTAAGGCAATCGTCGCGCATATCCGCGGCTGGTCTGCAAAACCGGTACCGACACTCGCCACCGGGCTCATCAAAGGCGACAAGGCGCGCGGAGCGAAACTCTATGCCGAACGCTGCGCGGCCTGCCACGGTGACCATGGTCAGGGCGGCCACGGCACCGGCGTGACCTTTTCACGCCCGCGCGACCTTGCCGTTCTCGCGCCGGCACTTAACAACCCCGGCTTTCTCGCCGCCGCCTCTGATGCCGTAATCAAGGCAACGCTGGTGCGCGGGCGCGAAGGCACGCCGATGAGCTCGTTTCTCAAGCAGGGGCTTCACGAGCGCGACATCGACGACATCGTCACGTTCGTGCGCGGCTTCGAGCACGCGCCAGCGGCGAGCGCCACGGTGATCGTCACGGAATCCCCGATCATCGTGCGCGACTCAAACTACAGCCTTCAACAGACAGTGGAGAACGTGAAACAGGCCTTCAGCGCCGCCAACATGCGTATTGTGCGTACCGGTCCACTTGAGGCCGGCCTCGTCGAGAAGGGCAGCGAAAATCCCAAGCAATACATCGTGGATGCCTGTGATTTCAAGTTTCTCAATCGCGCCCTGGCGGTCGATCCGCGCGTTGGGCTGTTTCTGCCGTGCCGTATCGTCGTCAGCGAACACGGTGGCAAGGTTCGGGTGATGTCCATCAATCCCAAGCGGCTCTCGGCGATCTTCAACAATTCCGAGCTGAACGAGTTGTGCGAGCAGATGTTCAAGATCTACAGCGGCCTGCTGGATGATGCAACGCTATGAACGCGCTGCGTAGCTGCTCGCTTGCGGTATTGCTGATTCTGGGCGTAACGGCCCGGGCCGATGAACTCATCATGGTGCGCACCACCCAGACCTTTCCGGAAGCGATGGCGAACCTGCAACAGGCCATTCAGGACCACGGCTACAAAGTCGCGCGCGTGCAGCGCGTTGACGTCGGTCTCACCTCGAGCGGCTTCAAGACCGCGGAGTACCGAGTCGTGTTCTTCGGGCGGATTGACGAGCAGCGCGCCCTCACCGCCCAGCATCCCGAGATGCTGCCGTACCTGCCGCTCAAGATCGTGATCTTTGCCGAGGGCGATTCCACCCTTGCGCTCACTAACAGTCCGGCGCTGCTCGGCACATTTTTCCGCGACCCGGCGCTCGCGCGCCAGTTCCAGCACTGGGAGCGCGACGTACGCTCGATCCTCGATCAAGTCGCGAATCCGCGCTAACCGACGATGCCCAGCACGCGCCGGCGGAACCGCACCCCGAGCCGCTCGGCGATTTCCCGACAAGCCTCGATATCCACGCCCGGCAGGCCATCGATCGCGGTCACCACGACCTCTGGCACGTAGTCGCGCGCATGGCGTATGAAATCGAGCATTGCCTGATAGCTGCCGGGCAAGCTTGGGCGGCAAAGACGATTGTAGGTTTCCTCGTCCTGGGCATTGAGCGAGACCGAGAGGGCGTCGATATTCCCCTCGAAATCGGGCGTCACATCCCGTCCATACACGAGGTTCGCGAGTCCGTCCGTGTTGAGTCGCAACCGCGGCGCGCCCTGCTTGCGAAGCCGCGCCGCTACCTCAAGCACGGTGTAGAGGCGCAGCGTCGGTTCGCCCAGGCCACAAAAGACAATTTCGCGCCAGGCATGGACGTCACCCGCGGCTTCGATCAATTCATCGGCGCTCGGGTCTGACCGCAATCGCAGATCAAAGTCTTGGACCGTCCAGCTGCCATTGAATTTCGGGCAGAACGTGCAGCGCAGCGTGCAACGGCTGGTGACGTTCAGATAGCGACTATCGCGCAGCGTGTAGCCAACTACACGCTCGCCAAGCGCAGATGCTTCCGGGGCAGCCACAGTTGCAGTTTCACTCCAGCGACCTTCGACATCGACCCGCAGACCCGACCGATACGATAGAAGTCTTGCCCGGCGGGCGAATTGATCTCCGTCAATGTCAGCCGACGCGCTTGCTTAGGTTCCCGCCGGCGCCAACTGGTAGGCGCTATGGCAGGCGATGCACCGATTATGCGTCTCGGCAAGCTGGGAGAGTGCCAGCTTGCCGTCTCCTATGGCCTCGGCATCGATGGCAATGCGGTCAAACTCGTGATGCACGCCATGGCCAATCTGCTTGAAACCGATCGGGAGCTTGGCGGCGAGCCTGGCGGGCACCTGTCCCGCCGCCGCCATACCCTGAGCGCGCGCAGCCTGCGCGATAGCGGCCGGGTCATCGTGGAGCGCAGCCGCGATAATCGCCTGTACCGCAGCAAGGAACCTGCGCATTTCGGTGCGTATCAGCGCCTGCTCCGCGGGCTCGAGCACAATCGCCTGACGTGTGTCGTCCGGAACCACTGTGGTCTTGCCGGCCAGTACGAACAACCAGAGCATCGCCACTAACGCGATCGCCAGCGCCCCAATCACGCTTGCGTAGATCACATGCCATTTTCCCATTGCTATCGCTCCGTCTTGGACGACCGCGACATTAGGTGCTTCAGGCGTTGAGCTGCCTTGACCGCCATCAAGCGAACCGCAATGTCCACTGTTTCCGCGGGGCTTTGCAATCCCGCAGTGAGGTTGGGGGAAATCCGGGCAGGAAGCGAAGTGCTGTTAGACTCGGTCTCGATTGGCGATTTTCAGTGCGCCGGTCGCAAAACGACGTAACTGATGACGGGCATTTGCGGGAGACACTGCAGCGATGACGACGATGACGGAACTGACGGAACTAAAGGTGGATGGCGAAGGCTTTCTGGTCGACCGTGACGATTGGAACGAGGAGATTGCCCGCGAGCTCGCACGCCGTGATGGCATGGAGATCACCGACCAGATCATGCACTACATCAACGAGGCGCGCGCCATGTACGACAACGACGGAGTGGTGCCGCCGATCCGCAAATTTGCCAAGGCGATGGGCGTCAGCACCAATGATCTATACGCGATCTTCCAGAAAGGTCCAATGAAGCTGATCTGCAAGTGGGGCGGATTGCCCAAACCGACCGGCTGCGTGTAATACCGGTTGGGGGCGGCGTCAGCCGCTCTTGTCCTTGATAAGGTCCTTCAACCCGGCAAACGGGCTGTGCGTCGCGGGGGCCTTCTTTTCCGCACCGAGGTTCACGTCATAACCCCGCACCAGGTGCGCGAAGCGCTGGTGCTCGTTGTCGTGGCAGTAGAGGCAAAGATTTTCCCAGTTGCTGCCGTCCGGCGGGTTGTTGTTGTGATCGTGATCCTTGTGGTGGACGGTGAGCTCGTGAAGGTTTTCGCGCGTGAACTCGCGCCCGCAGCGGGCGCAGATCGAGGGATGCAGCCGCAGAGACTGCTCGCGATAGCCGGCGAGCCGCGTATCACGCTCCTTGATGGCCTTGGCAACGAGCGCATCAAGTTTCTTGCCGTCAAGTTCGCTGCGTTTGCGCGGTCCGGTAGCCATGGCGTTGTCCTCGGCGATCGATCTTAGCACCGCGCCGCCGCGCTTGCCTGCGGACGCGCCTTGCACGACCATTCGCCTCCAGCATGTGCGGCATTTGTGGTGAACTGCGCTTTGACGATGCGCCCCCGGACGAGCAGGCGCTAGCGCGTACGGCCGCTGCACTGGCGCGCCGTGGTCCGGACGACGCCGGCCAATTCCGCGACGGACCGCTTGCCTTTGCACACCGCCGGCTCGCCATCATTGATCTGTCCGCCTCCTCCCACCAACCAATGGTCGATGCGGCGCCTGGGCTCGCGATCGTCTTCAACGGCACCATTTACAATTACCGCGAGCTGCGCGCCGAGCTTGCGGGGCATGGCTACTCCTTCTTCTCGCATGGCGACACCGAGGTCATCCTCAAGGCCTACGCTGCGTGGGGCGATCGCTGCGTTGAACATCTCAATGGCATGTTTGCCTTTGCCATCTGGGATCGCAATGCGCGCCGGCTATTTCTGGCGCGTGACCGCACCGGCGTCAAGCCGCTCTACTACGCGCGCACGGCCAGGCGTTTCCGTTTTGCCTCCACGCTGCCGGCGTTACTTGCCGGTGGAGACATCGATACCAGTGTTGATCCGGTCGCGCTGCACCAGCAGTTCACCCTCCACGGCGTGGTCATGGCGCCGCACACCATCCTGCGTGGCGTGCGCAAACTCGCGCCCGCCACCACGCTTCTCGTCACGCCGGACGGCGATCAACAGGAGACCCGCTACTGGCAGCTGCGTGCGGAGCGTCCGCAGGCAGCGCTAAACGAAGCTGACTGGATCGAGGCGACGCGCGCAGCCTGCACGCGCGCCGTGCAGTGCCAGTACGAGACTGCCGATACGCCGGTCGGCGTGCTGCTCTCCGGCGGGCTCGACTCCAGTCTGCTGGTTGGGCTGCTCGATCAGATCGGCGCACGCGAGGTACCGACCTTCTCGATCGGCTTTGAAGACACGCCCGAGGAGCGTGCCAACGAGTTTGAGTACTCTGACATCGTCGCGGCACGCTTCGGCACGCGTCATCATCGTTACCCGATTCCCAATCGCGAGATTCTGGCCACGCTGCCGGATGCCGTCGCAGCCATGTCCGAACCGATGTTCAGCCAGGACGTGGTGGCGTTCTACCTGTTAGCCGAGCGCGTCAAGAAGGAAGTTAAAGTCGTGCTATCAGGACAGGGCGCGGATGAGGCGTTTGGCGGTTACTACTGGTACCCACGGATGAACGCCGACAGTGGCTGCGACATGGAACGCCTGCGTCGCCACTATTTCGACCGCACACACGCTGAGCTGCTCACGCTGCTTGACCGATCGTTGCAGGGAGACGACCACACCAGCAGATTGATCGAGCAGCGGCTTGCCGAGCCGGGCGCCACCAACTTCCTCGATCGCATCCTGCGGCTCGACATGACCACGCTGATCGTCGATGACCCGGTGAAACGCGTCGACAACATGACCATGGCGTGGGGGCTCGAAGCGCGCGTGCCGTTTCTTGATCACGAGTTGCTTGAACTTGCCGCCGCCATGCCGCCGGAACTAAAGTTACGCGACGAAGGCAAGTACCCGTTGAAGCGCATCGCGCGCGGCCTGATACCCGATGCCGTTATCGACCGACCGAAAGGCTATTTCCCGGTACCCGTTCTGAAGTACGTCCGCGGGCCGTTTCTTTCCTTCATGCGCGAACTGTTAACAAGCGATGCCTGCCGGCGGCGCTGCCTGTTCAATCCGGTAACGGTGGACCGGCTGCTGGCAAATCCGGAGGGCGAGAAGCTCACACCGATTGGTGGCAGCACGCTGCGTCACCTGGCGTTGCTGGAATTGTGGTTCCAGCGCGTCGTCGATCCCGCGATGCGCTGAGGTGACCGACAATTTGGCGCCCGATGCAGCAGGCGCGGCAACTGCTCCCGGCGTTAGTCTAGCTCCCGCCATCCTTGGCGGTCGCGGCGAGCAGCTTGTCCAGTTCCTGCGCTAATACCGAGTAGGCCGCAAAACCGCGCCCGACGCTCTCAACGCGCAGGCGTTCGCCTTCGCGCCGGCCGATCAGGAAACTCGGTGTCGAGTTGAGGCCGAATTGTTGGGCCCCACGGGCATCGCCCTTTACGGTCTGCGCAGTAGCCGGATCGGCGCGACAGGTCTCGAACCCTTTCAGGTCGAGGCCCAGGGCCTGAGCGATGCGTGGATAGAGCTCGGCCGCGAGCTGCGCTTGGTTGGCAAACAGCGCCTCGTTCATCTCCCAGTACTTGCCCTGTGCCGCCGCACAGCGCGCGGCCACCGCGGCCGGCAGCGCCTCGCGGTGCATGGGAAGCGGCAGGTCCTTGAAGACCAGCCGCACCTTGCCGGTGTCAATATAGTCGCGTCGCAGCTCCGGCAACACCTCGGCGTGAAAGCGCCGGCAGTAGGGACACTGGTAGTCGGAGAACTCCACTATCATGAGCGGCGCGTCGGCGCTCCCGAGCGCCATCGGATCGGGCGGCGCGGGGCGCGCCGGTGCCGCCGCGGCGCTACGTCCACCGACCGTCGAAACCATTTCGGCATCCTGGCCGGCCGGGGCGGCACAACCCGCCAGTGCGACGACCAACATCGCCGCTAGCAAGCCGGCGCCGAAGGTGGAGGAATTTGCCATTGCGCGCATCAACCACACCAGTGTAGCCGCACCACACCGGCGCGCCACGCATTCCTATCGCCGGCCCAAGCCGGTAGCATGCGCGCATGACTG
Source organism: Proteobacteria bacterium UBA6900 (assembly GCA_002451215.1). GTDB lineage: Bacteria > Pseudomonadota > Gammaproteobacteria > Acidiferrobacterales > Sulfurifustaceae > SM1-46. Next base: position 6,216 of record DKBM01000037.1, on the reverse strand, counting down.
CAATCATCACGGCGCGCGGGTTGGTCAAACGCTACGGTGAGCGCACCGTGGTACGCGGTGTCGATATCGAGATTCCGGCGCGCTGCTGCTTCGGCGTGTTGGGGCCAAATGGCGCCGGCAAGACCACTACCCTGCGCATGCTGCTCGGGCAATCGCCAATGGACGATGGCGCGCTCGATGTCTTCGGTCTGCCAATCCGCACGCACGGCCGCGATATTCGGGCCCGGACCGGCGTCGTGCCGCAAACCGACAATCTCGATCCCGACTTCACGGTAGTCGAAAACCTGCGTATCTACGCCCGCTACTTCGGCATCGGGGGCAAGACCCTCGCGGAGCGCATTCCCACCTTGCTCGAATTTGCCGGGCTGACTGATCGCGCCGATGCGGGTATCAATACGCTCTCCGGCGGCATGAAGCGCCGCCTCATCATCGCCCGCGCGCTGGTGAACGACCCGGAGCTGGTGGTGCTCGACGAACCTACCACCGGGCTTGATCCCCAGGCCCGACACATGATCTGGGGACGGCTGCGGGCGCTGCGGGCCGCCGGGAAGACCTTGCTGCTCACGACGCACTACATGGAGGAGGCCGAGCGACTCTGCGACGAACTGGTAGTCATGGATGACGGGCGCATTCTCGAGCGTGGCACCCCGGCCGCACTTATACGCCAACACGTCGAGCCCGAGGTGCTGGAGCTCCAGGGTGAGGCCGACAAGGCGCGCGCGGCCCTCGCGCCCCTGCCGAACGGCCGCTTCGAGGCAGTCGCCGACACCTATTACTACTACACGCACGACGCCCGCGCGGCGATCAAACAGCTCGAGGGCCAGGCAGCGATCAGCTTCCTACATCGCCCGGCCAACCTTGAAGACGTCTTTCTCAAGCTCACCGGCCGGGACCTGCGCGACTGATGACCGAACTCTCCCACCTGCTGCCGCGCCTGCGCCACGCCGCGTTCGCCGTCTGGCGACGCAACGCACTGGTATTCCGCAAGTTCCTGACGCCGAGTCTGTTCATCAACTTCGGCGAGCCGTTTATTTACCTGCTCGGTCTCGGCTACGGTCTTGGCATGTTCATCGGCAATATGATGAACATGCCCTACCTCACCTTCCTCGCTTCCGGCATCCTCGCTTCCGCCGCCATGAATACAGCCAGTTTCGAGGCGATGTACTCGGTATACACGCGCATGGTGCCGCAACGGACCTACGATGCGATTCTTGCCACGCCGCTTGAGATAGAGGACGTGCTGGCAGGTGAATGGCTGTGGTCCGCCACCAAGAGCCTGATCAGCGCAGCCGGGATTCTGGCGGTGGCCGGAGCGCTCGGCGCGGTGGATGGTTGGCGCGCGCTCTGGACGCTGCCCGTGATCTTCCTGATCGGGCTCAGTTTCGCCGGGATTGGGCTCATCATGAGCGCGCTGGCGCGCGGCTACGATTTCTTCAATTACTACATGACGCTCGTCTTGACGCCAATGTTCATTCTCTCGGGCGTCTTCTATCCGGTGACATCGTTGCCATTGCCGCTGCAGACCATCGTGCAGGTATTGCCACTCACACATGCCGTCGAGCTGGTGCGCCCGCTGATGGCCGGGCTACCACTCTCTAACGTGGCGCTGCACGTCGCAGTGCTCACGGCCTACGCGCTCTCCGGTTTTGCGATCGCAGTGCTGCTCACCCGCCGCCGCCTGCTGGTTTGATGCCCTACGCAAGCCGCCGCGCCCTGCCTGCCGCCGTGCGCCGCGTCCTGCCGCCGCATGCCTGCGAGATCTATCGCAAGGCGTTCAACAACGCCTGGCTTGAATATGCGAGCCGCATCGACCGCGAGGCGGTGGCACACCGCGTTGCCTGGTCCGCGGTGAAACGTGTCTACCGCAAGCTAGGCGACCGTTGGGTCCGCCGCGCGCGGCGCCCGATTCGCGCTGACTGACATCAACCCGTCACACAATGCGACCTGCCGTCAAGCATAGGCGCGACGGCGATCTTGTAGGATAATGTCGGTCCACTGTCTGACATCTCTGGGAGGAGCAGGACACAGTGGATCCCGGCCGAATGCCGTTTGCCGACCCAATCCTCGGGCGCACCCTCAGCCGACTGCTCGAAGGTCTGCAACGCAACCGCAGTGACATGGCGCTGCACACCCTGCTGACCCAGGGCCTGCAGTGGTTTTCCCGCCGCGGCGAAATCAACGGGGATTACGTGCAATGGTTGCATCAGCAGCTTTCCCGTTACGCCGCCGACCCCATTAACCTCCCCCGCACGCGCATCAAGGCTCGCCTCATCCAGCAGCACCTCGTNNCCACGCGAGCCACTCACCGAGCGACGCGTGCGCTACCAGGAATTGAAACGCTCCGAGGACGATGCCTGGGAGGCGATCTACGGCACCATGCGCGATTTCTCGACGCTCAAGCAGGAATGGGCGGCAACGGTGCAGGATCTCTCCCGCGAGCGCGACATGCTGGCGCAGGAACTCACCGCCACGCGCGACCGTATCAAGGATCTGGAAAGTGACGTCGCCAAGGCGCAGGCCACGCCGGAACGGAGCAGCGCCAAACGCAAGAGCCTGGTGCGGGCGGTAGCGCGCGCCAGCACGCGGATCGTTCGGCGCATCGCGCCGATCGTGCGCCGCGATTTCTTCCTGCACCAGCTCGCATCGGAAGTGGAGCGCGTGCACCGTCACAAGCATCCGCTGGTGCTGGCGCTGATCGACCTACCCGAGCTGGAGGCGGTTGAGCGTCATCACGGCAGTGGTGCGGTCGAGGCCGTAGTCGCCCGCTACGCAACCGCGATCTTCGCGAACTTCCGTACCTATGATGCGGTCGGTCAGTTCGGGGAGCGCGGTTTTGCGTTGCTGTTCCCTCATACCGAGCGTGACGGCGCCTGGCGTGCGCTGGAAAAAGCGCAGAAACGCGCCGCCGAGTCGTATTTCATGATCGACGATGAACGCTATCCGCTACCCGGATTCGCCGGGGCGCTGGCGATACACGCCGCCGGCGAGGATGCCGAATCCTTGCTGGCACGCGCCGAGGTGGCGCTCGCCGCCATGCGCGATCAGGGCGAGGCGCGACTGGTCGTCGCCTGATGACGATCGTCATTTGGGCAACCGCATCGAACGTTCAACGGAGGCACTGACATGCGTCGCTGGATTGCCGTATTGGCCCTCTTGGCCGCGAGCCTTTCGCTCGGCGGCTGTGGTTACAACACCCTTCAGGAAACCGATGAGCAGATCAAGGCGGCCTGGGCGGAGGTGCTGAACCAGTACCAGCGCCGTGCCGATCTCATCCCGAACCTGGTTGAGACGGTAAAGGGCTACGCCAAGCACGAACAGGAGGTGCTCACCCAGGTGACCGAGGCGCGCGCCAAGGTCGGCACCATCCAGGCGACACCGCAACTGCTGAACGATCCACAGGCTTTCGCCCGCTTCCAGTCGGCGCAGGGAGAACTGTCTTCCGCCCTTTCGCGCTTGATGGTTGTGGTCGAGAACTATCCACAACTCAAGGCGGACGCATCGTTCCGCGAGCTGCAGGCGCAGCTGGAAGGCACCGAGAACCGCATCACGGTGGCGCGCAACCGCTATATCAAGGCGGTGCAGGACTACAACGTCGTCGTGCGTCGCTTCCCGACCAACCTCACGGCGATGCTCTTCAAGTTCGACGTCAAGCCGACCTTTGCCGTGGAGAACGAAAAGGCCATTGCCCAGCCGCCCAAAGTCGACTTCGGCGGTTCTGCCCCAAAGAAGTAGCGCCGCGGCGTGAAGGCCCGCGCACTGATACTCCTGTTCGGCGCGCTGCTGGCGGTTGGCGCGGCGCACGCCGAACTCTCAGTCCCGGCGCTCACGGCGCGCGTTACCGACCAGACCGATACCCTCTCTGCCAGCCAGCGCGCCGCGCTGGAAACGCGGCTCAAGGAATTGGAGCAGCGCAAAGGCGCCCAACTCGCCGTGCTCATTGTCCCCTCTACGCAACCCGAAACGATTGAACAGTTCGGCATCCGCGTGGCAGAGGCCTGGAAGCTCGGACGCAAGGGAATCGACGACGGATTGATCCTGATCGTCGCCAAGAACGATCGCAAGCTGCGCATCGAGGTCGGCTACGGACTCGAGGGCGTGGTACCGGACGCCATCGCCAAGCGCATAATCGACGAAATTATCGTGCCACGCTTTCGTGCCGGCGACTTCGCGGGCGGCATTGAGGCCGGCATGAACCAGCTGATCCGGCTCGTGGAGGGTGAACCGCTACCGCCTCCTGCGAAGCGTCCGGCACGCGGCCGGGCAATCGGCGACTGGATCGACTGGATCGGAACGGCATTCTTCGCTGCCCTCATCTTCGGCGGGATGATGCGAAGGCTGGCGGGCCGGCTGCTCGGCGCGACTATCGCCGGAGGCTTCGGCGGTCTGATGTTCTGGATTTTCCTGGGCTCCCTGACCGGCGCCCTGATCATTGGCATCCTGGTGTTTGTACTGACGCTCGTGATGGGGTTCGGGGGTTCCGGTGGGCCCGGACGGCGCGGCTACGGAGGCTGGTCGAGCGGCAGCTCGGGCGGAAGCTGGTCTTCAGGGGGTGGCGGCTTCAGCGGTGGAGGCGGCAGTTTCGGAGGCGGTGGCGCCTCGGGGAGCTGGTAATGAAGCTGGCACGGATCATTCGGCATCTTGTCACACCGGCCTGGCGCCGGCGCCAGTTGTTTCCGGCGGCAAGTCTCTCGCGCATCNNGATCTGGTGCCGCTGGTGCGTGGCGTGTCCGCGCGTGCGCGCGCCGTCGAGGTATTCGCCAATCTGCGCGTATGGGACACCGAGGAAAACAACGGCGTGCTGATCTATCTGCTGCTCGCGGATCGTGACGTTGAGATCGTTTCAGACCGCGGCATTCACAAGCACGTCGGCACTGAGGGCTGGGAGCGCATCTGCCGCGCGATGGAAGAGCAATTCCGCGCCGGACAATTCGAGCAGGGTGTGCTTTATGGCATCACGAAAGTGAGCGAGCAACTCGTGCGCCACTTCCCCGGACCAGACCGTCGCGGCGATGAACTGCCTGACAAGCCAATCCTGTTGTAACTGGCATTGCGCCGCAGCGCACGAGCTGTCGCTCGATTCGAATGTGCGCTTTACCACTGAAGACATCAGAGCGTTGATCACAGTCCTCGGCGCCGCCATGACGATGAAACGATTAGCGCCGGCGCTCACGGTGTCACGAGCAGGCTGCGTATAATGGCCAGCACCGTGTCCACCCGTCCCGCCACCGCCGATCCCCGCGCACAAATCGATCCTGCCGAGATTCAGCGCCTCTACCAGCTCGCGTTGGGGTTTGCGGACGAAGCGCGCAAGGTTCTGCAGGCCACATGGACGACCGGATTCGAAGTACTGCGCAAGAACGACGGAAGTTTCGTCACCAGTGCCGACCTCAAGACCGAGGAAAGACTCCGCGCCCTCATACAGCAGCAACTCCCGACGCATGGCGTCCTGGGCGAGGAATACGCGCCAGTGCATCCGGCGGCGGCGTTTCAGTGGATTCTCGATCCGATCGACGGCACCGAGGATTTCGTTCAGCGCGTGCCAACCTACGGCAGCATCATTGCGCTGCACTTCCAAGGCTACCCGCTAGTCGGTGTCATAGACCACCCCGCACTCAACCTGCGGGTCGGCGCAGCTTGGGGTCTCGGCACCTTCCAGAACGGCGAGCGCGTGCGCCTCACCGATCTCGATCCCTCCCTGATCGACGGAAACGAACGCGTGGTGCTCTCGGCGCGCGCCAATTTCACGCGTTACGCCGATCACGGCAACCTTTTCGATGCCATCACCCGCCAGCACCCGAACCACCGCATCTATCGCAGCTGTTTCGCGCACACCTGCGCCATCACCGGCGCAGCCGATGCCATGGTGGACTATGGAAACCGCATCTGGGACCTTGCCGCGAGCCAGATCCTGATTGAGGAAGCGGGCGGCAAGTACGTCATGATCCAGGACGTCGACGTTCCGCGCGTCGGGCGCGTGCTGGGCGGCGTATTCGGCAAGCCCACCCTCGTGGATCGGCTGGTGCGGTTGTTGCGGTAGAGATTTCCCCGGCGGGGGACGCCACGAGCATTCTGTGTCGTCCGGATGAAGCAAAGTGCGGCGCAGTAGCGTACAAGGGGCGTCAATCTATCGCGCACGCGGGATGCCTCAGCTCCTCGCGCTAACTTGTTGTCCGGAGTCAGCAATCGTCGAAGGAGCCGCCATCTGTCCGTGATGTA
>DKBM01000050.1:8414-10373 GCA_002451215.1 Proteobacteria bacterium UBA6900 | reverse complement strand
CTGAATCTGCAGCGAGACCGATGGTTGGCTGAGAAAAATTGCTTCGGCTGCGGCAGAAATACTCCCGGCGCGCGCCGCGTGACAGAAGGCACGCAACTGCTTCAGCCGATTCTGCTTGTAGTAAGGCGTACTGGCTGGAGACATAGTCACCCCCGATTTGTATTGGCTGTACCAATGATTGCTATTGAAATAATTGGATGAACAAATATAGCGCCCTTCGATAGACTGACAATAGATATGGTTATTCCTGACCAATTCGGTCAGACGGAGGGGAGATGGCACAGCTTGGCCAAATCGCACTTGCTGGCTTGTTCCTCGGGGGGCTTGGTACCACCCTCGCATCCGTTCTGGCCTTCGCCAACCGCAAGCTCTACGTCTACGAGGATCCCCGCATCGATGCGCTCGAGCAGATGCTGCCGCGCACCAATTGCGGAGCCTGCGGCACCGCCGGCTGCCGCGCCTTTGCCGAAGCCCTGATCACCGACAAGATCGTTCCCGCCGAATGCACGGTCTGCACGGACGCAGAACGCCAGGCCATCGCCGACTACCTCGGCATCGCGGTCGGCGAGGCAGAGAAACGCGTGGCGCGCCTCGCCTGCGCTGGAGGGAACCACGTCGCCTGGAATCGCGCCCACTACGATGGTCTGGCCACCTGCCGCGCCGCGAGCCTCGTTGCCGGCGGGGGCAAGGGCTGCGTGTGGGGCTGCCTTGGTCTTGGCGACTGCCGCGACGTCTGCGACTACGCAGCCATCCTGATGGACCCGCATGGCCTGCCTAGCGTGATCGATGATCGCTGCACAGCCTGTGGCGACTGTGTCGATGTCTGTCCCAAGCACTTGTTTTCGATTCATCCCGTCAGCCATCACCTGTGGGTAGCCTGTACGAACCAGGATGCGACCGATGCGGCTCGGGCAGTGTGCGAGGTGGTGTGCGACGGCTGCGGGCGCTGCGCGGTCGACGCCGCGCCGGGTCTGATCGAGATCAGGAATAACCTCGCGATCGTTGATTACGCCAGTAACCGGCTGGCGGCGCGAGACGCAATCGAGCGTTGTCCCACGGGCGCGATCGTCTGGTTGGACGAAAAACGCGGCACCATGAAGGGTGCGGCGGCGCGAAAGATTCTGCATCAGGAACCGCTACCGCTTCGGACACAGGCGTGAAGCGAGTAACGAGCGAATTGTTTCGACTAGTGAGGTAACGACAATGACGGCGCCAGAACATGTTTTCAAGTATCCGGGCCAACGGGCTGCATTGGATGGCAACAGTGCCGTCATCATGTGCGAGCGCGAGGCGAGCGATGCCGCCGGCGCCTACCCGATCACGCCATCCACGCAGATGGGCGAATACTGGGCGGAGGAGAAAGCCAAGGGTCACGTGAACATTTCCGGCCGCCCGCTCATCTTCATCGAGCCGGAGAGTGAGCACGCAGCCGCCGGCGTCACTGCCGGACTCTCCATGTCCGGCCTGCGCGCCGTGAACTTCTCCTCCGCACAGGGCGTGGCTTTCATGCACGAATCCCTATATGCCGCGGCCGGCAAGCGCCTGCCTTACGTGCTCAACATGGGTTGCCGCGCCATTACCAAGGCGACGCTCAACGTGCATTGTGGCCACGATGACTATCACTGCGTGGATGACACCGGCTTCATCCAGGTCATGGCCAAGAATGCGCAGGAGGCCGCCGACCTCAATCTCGTGACGCGCAAGACAGCGGAACTCGCGCTGACGCCAGCCATCGTTGCGCAGGACGGTTTTCTTACGACCCATTTGATCGAAACCTTGCAGGTGCCGGAGCGGGAACTTGTCAAGGAGTTCCTTGGCCGACCCGACGACATCATCGATACGCCGACCCCGGCGCAGCGCCTGATCTACGGTGAGAAGCGCCGGCGCGTCCCAATCCTGTGGGACGTCGACGACCCGGTGCTCTCGGGCGCCGTGCAGAACCAGGACTCCTACATGCAG
>DKBM01000050.1:0-8401 GCA_002451215.1 Proteobacteria bacterium UBA6900 | reverse complement strand
GCCGCCATACCCGGGGTATGCGGCCTTCAAGGCGGGTGATATGCCACGTCTCTATTCCGGCTGCTTTGGTCTCGGCTCGCGCGACCTGCAACCGGAAGGGCTCATCGCCGCCGTTGAGAACATGCTCCCCGACGGCAAGCACCGCAAGTTCTTCTACCTGTCAATCGACTTCGTGCACGACAAGGCAGCGTCACCCAAACAGGAGATTTACCAGCAGCAACTGCTCGATGCCTATCCACGCATCCGGGAGATGGCACTGCACGGCAGCGAGAACCCGAACCTGATGCCGNNAACCTGGCCATGACGCTGTTCGACTTGCTGGACTATCACATCAAGGCCAATCCCAAGTACGGCTCGGAGAAGAAGGGTCAGCCCACCACCTATTATCTGTCCGCCGCGCCGGAACCAATCCGGGTCAACAGCGAATACGTCTATGTCGACGTGGTGCTGTCACCCGATCCCAACGTATTCGAACGCGCCAACCCGTTCCAGGGCCTGCATCCGGGTGGCGTGTTCATTGTCCAGAGTAATCTTGGCGAACCCGAGGCGGTTTGGAAAAGCTTCCCTGAATGGGCACAACGCTACGTCGTCGACAACAAGATCCGCGTGTTCTATGTCGATGCCTTCCGGATCGCGCGCGACGAAGCCACCGACCCGGAACTGCAGTTTCGCATGCAGGGCATCGCGTTCCAGGGTGCGTTCTTCAAGGCCTCGGGGCTGATGGAGCGCGCCAATTTGAACGAAGACAAGCTGTTCGCGTCCATCAAAGTCCAGCTTGAACATAAATTCGGCGCCAAGGGCAAGCGCGTAGTCGAGGACAACCTGCGCGTGGTGCGCCGCGGCTACGATGAGATCCAAGAGATCACCGACAAACTCGTATCCCGGCCGACGGTCGAGTCGTTGCGTGAAGAACCGGGACTACCGGTCATGCTCAAGCAGCTCGCCGTGAGCGATGACCGGCGTACCGACATTCACCGCTTTTGGGAGCAGACCGGAAGCTTCTACGCCGGTGGCGGGAGCACGGACAGTCTCGCCGACCCGTTTGCCGCCACCAGCCTGATTCCGGCGTCGACCGGTCTGTTCCGCGACATGACGCAGGTTCGCTTCGAATATCCGAAATGGCTGCCCGAAAAGTGCACCGCCTGCGGAGACTGCTACACGGTCTGCCCCGACAGCGCGATCCCCGGTCTGGTCAATTCGCTCGGCGAAGTACTGGACACCACACTGCGGCGCGTGGAACGACAGCAACCAACACGTCATCTGCGGCGTACGCTTCGCGCCGTGGAAAAGAAATGGCACGCGGCGCTCGATGCCGCCCCCGAAGATGCCAACGTGCGCGCCCTGCTCGATCAGGCGATCGAAGCCAGCATCGACGAGACGCTGCTCGAGGTCGAGGCCAAGGACCACCTTCGACAGGAGTTCGCGCGTTTTCACGAGGCGATCGATGGGTTCCAGTTCGCGATCACCAAGCCCTATTACACTGTCAAGGAAAAGCGCGCCAAGGGCAGCGGTGGGCTGTTCTCCATCACTATCAACCCCTATACCTGCAAGGGCTGCATGGAATGCGTGACGGTGTGCGAGGACGAGGCGCTCGTGATCGAGAAGCAGACACCCGAGGCGATCACCCGTCTGCGTCACGAATGGGACTACTGGATGGATCTGCCCACCACGGCGCCCGAATACATTCGCATTGACGATCTCGACGAGCGCATCGGAGCGCTCGAGACCCTGCTGCTCGACAAGCGCAATTACACCTCCATGGTTTGTGGTGACGGTGCCTGTCTCGGTTGCGGCGAGAAGAGCATCATCCATCTGTTCACATCGACGGTAACAGCGCTCATGCAACCGCGCGTCAAGCAGCAGCTAGGGCGCCTCGACGATCTCATCGGACGGCTTGAAACCCATGTCCGGCTGAAACTCGCCCAGACCGTCGATCTCGGTGATACCGAGGCCATCGGTGACGCGCTGAAAAACCTGCAGAACAAGGACGTTACGCTTTCGCGACTGACTGAGCGACTCGATTCCAGACACGCCGCCCAACCAATCGATGCCCAATGGCTACGCTGGGTGACGCAGATTCTCGAGAAGCTCAAGCATTTGAAGTGGCAGTACACGAGCGGCCTGACCCACAATGGCCGTGCAGCGCTTGGCATCATCAACGCGACCGGCTGCACGTCAGTGTGGGGTTCCACCTATCCGTATAACCCGTATCCGTTCCCTTGGACGAGCCACCTGTTCCAGGACTCTCCGTCCATGGCGATGGGCATCTTTGAAGGCCACATGGCCAAGATGGCCGAGGGCTTCAAGGCGATCCGCATGGCGGAGCTCGAATTGAAAGGCGAATACGATGCGCAGAAATACGACCATTTCTTCACCTACTTCGACTGGCACCAGTTCTCGGATGAGGAATTTCATCTCTGTCCGCCGGTCGTGGCCGTCGGCGGAGACGGCGCGATGTATGACATCGGCTTCCAGAATCTTTCGCGCATGCTGATCTCGGGAATGCCGATCAAGGTGCTTGTGCTCGATACCCAGGTCTACTCCAATACCGGCGGCCAGGCCTGCACGTCTGGTTTTCTCGGTCAGATCTCCGACATGGCGCCCTACGGCAAGGAACATCATGGCAAGGAAGAAATGCGCAAGGAGATTTCACTGATCGGCATGGCGCACCGCACTGCCTACGTCATGCAGGGCTCGATGTCGCACGTCACGCACCTGCTCGAGAGTTTCATCGAGGGCCTCAATAGCCGCCGCCCGGCGCTGTTCAACGTCTACGCGGTATGCCCGCCGGAGCACGGCGTTGCGGATGATGAGGCCGAACTGCACAGCAAGTTTGCCGTGGAAGGTCGCGCCTATCCGCTGTTCCGCTACAACCCCGATAACGGCAACACGGTCCAGGAATGCGCTTCGCTCGAGGGCAACCCGGCAATCGATGATGATTTCCCGGTCTATACGCTCAAGTACGTGGACGCCAATGGCCAGCCAGCCAGCATGGACCTGCCCATGACCTTCGCCGAGTTCGCCATCAACGAAGGACGCTTCCGCAAGCATTTCAAGATCGCACCGCCCGAGACCTGGAGTGATGAAATGATGCCGCTTGTCGAGTTCCTCGACCTCGAGCCGGCGGATCGAGAGGGCCGCTTCCCCTACATCTGGACCGTGGACAAGAACAATCACCTCAACCGCGTGCTGGTGTCAGCCGACCTCGTCAATACCGTCATCGAGCGGCGCAATTTCTGGAGGCAACTCAAAGGACTGGTGGGCATCGGCAAACAGATGGATACCGAGCGTGTCGTTGCCGAAGCGCGGCAGGAAATGGCGCAGCGCATTTCGCAGGCACTGCTCGCCATGGCGGCAGGCGGCGGGGCGGCGGCGCTTTCGCAGGTGCTGGGAACCCCATCGGCGACGCCCAGCGCCGCAACCGAAGGTGCGGCAACGGCGGGCGCACCCGCTGCCGGTGCGCCCGCCGACTATGAGCCAGTGTGGATTGATACGCCGGAATGCACCACCTGCGACGAATGTATCAACATCAACCCGAAAATATTCGCGTACGATGATAACAAGCACGCCTACATCAAGGATCCACGCGGCGGCCCCTACAAGGACATCGTGCGCGCGGCGGAGAAGTGCACGGCCGGAGTCATTCATCCCGGCACGCCATGGAATACTACCGAACCGGGGTTGGAAGGTCTCAGGAAGCGCGCGGCCAAGTATCATTAAACGGGCGCAGCAACGGGTGGAGGGAGTATCGCCCGGCCAGCAGCACGACAATATGGGGCGGCGCAGCGGCTGCAATGCACCGTGGAGCAGACAACGATGCTGAGTCTGTTACGCAGAAGCTTCGCTCACGGCATCCACCCGCCGGGGCACAAGGACACCACGGACCGTGCGATTCGGCGGTTCCCGTTCGCGCCGCGTCTCATCGTTCCGCTCTCCCAGCACATCGGCAAGGCGGCGGTGCCCATCGTACACCCGCATCAGGAGGTTGTGCGCGGCGAACCGATCGCGCGCGCCGACGGTTTCCTCTCGGTACCCATGCATGCACCCGCAACCGGCGTGGTCGAGACCATCGAGCCGGTGGCTGACGCCCGTGGCGGCAAGAGCCTGTCGATTGTTCTGCGCCCCTACCCCGGCGACGATCAGCGCGTGCGATACGGCGCGCCACGCGAGACCGATGCGTTGTCACACGACGAGCTGATCCAGGCAATTCGGGACACCGGCATGGTGGGTCTGGGCGGGGCGGCGTTTCCGACGCACGCCAAGCTCACGGTCCCGCCGGGCCACGCGATCGACACACTGGTCGTGAACGGCTGCGAGTGCGAACCCTACCTCACGAACGACGCCCGCGTGATGGTCGAATGGGCCGGCGATCTGCTGCGCGGAATCCATCTCGCCATGCGCGCCTGCGGTGCCACCCGGGCAGTTGTCGGCATCGAGGACAACAAGCCCGACGCCATCGGGGCATTGCGCCGGCATCTTGCGCACGATAGCGCGGTGAGCGTCGAGCCGGTCGCCACGAAGTACCCGCAAGGCGCGGAGAAGCTCCTGATCAAGACGCTGCTCGGGCGTGAAGTGCCCTCGCGCGGTTTTCCCTACCAGATTGGCGTCGTAGTGCAAAACATCGCCACGCTCGCCGAGATCGGCCAACTCCTGCCGCAACGCCGCGGTCTCATCGAGCGCGTAATGACTATCAGCGGCGACGTCGAGCGGCCCGGAAACTATTTGGTGCCGCTTGGCACGCCGCTGCGCTACCTGCTCGCACAGGCCGGCTTTCATGGAAGCGCCGCTGAGGTAATTCTCGGCGGACCGATGATGGGCAACACCGTCGCCTCGCTCGATGTGCCAGTAACCAAGGGCGTGTCCGGCATCCTCGCTCTTGCAGCTGACCACCGGCTCACCGAACCACGAAAAATCTATCCGTGCATCCATTGCGGCCAGTGCCTGGCGGCCTGCCCAATGCATCTCAATCCTTCCCATCTCGGCATGCTTGCCGCCAAGCGCGAATACGGCATCATGGCCGAGCAGTTCCACCTCGATGACTGCTTCGAGTGCGGGTGCTGCACCTATGTCTGCCCATCGCGTATCCCGCTGGTACAGTACTTCCGAATCGCGAAGCAGATGAACCGCGAGACCAAGGCCGCCTGACATGCCCGAACCCCTGCCCCAACTCGAACTGCGCAGCGGCCCACACCTGCACGCGCAGCGCTCGGTCGAGCAGATCATGCGCAACGTGGTCTATGCCCTGCTACCGCTGTGTGCTTTTGGCGTGTATGCCTGGGGGCTCTCGGCTGCAGCACTGATCATTGTCGTGACGCTGAGCTGTGTCGGCACCGAGCAGTTGTTCAATCGGCTTGCGCGGCGCGAAAGCACGCTCTCCGACTGGAGCGCCACCATCACCGGCGTCCTGCTCGCGCTCACTCTGCCACCGGGACTTCCACTGTGGATGGGCGCGGCTTCCGGATTCATCGCAATCGGTCTGGGCAAGGCACTGTTCGGCGGCATCGGATTCAACGTGTTCAATCCAGCGCTCGTTGGTCGCGCCTTCGCGCAGGCCGCGTTTCCCGTGGCAATAACCGCGTGGACGCCACCCTTCCTTGAGGGTCGTTTCACACATTTCATCCCTTCCACACTTGCCGCACCGCTCATGATGCCTGGGCCCGAGCGCATCTGGGCTGGCGTGCCGATTGACGCGATCAGTGGCGCAACACCGATCGCGGCGCAGAAGTTCGATCAGACACTCGCGGGATACCAGGATCTGCTGCTCGGCGCGACGCCCGGCTCGCTCGGTGAAACCTGTGCACTCCTGATTTTCGTGTGCGGGGCTTACCTCGCGGTGCGGCGCATGCTCGACTGGCGCATTCCAGTGGCGGTGCTGCTCTCCGCGGCACTCGTGACGTGGGCATTCCATGCCTTCGATGCATCACGCTATCCAGCACCGCTTTTCATGCTGCTGTCGGGCGGGCTTATGCTCGGCGCCGTGTTCATGGCAACCGATATGGTTGGCTCGCCGGTGACACCGCTTGGCGTGTGGATCTATGGCGCGCTGATCGGCGCCGTCACCATCCTGATCCGGCTCTTTGGTGCGTTACCCGAGGGGGTGATGTACGCGATCTTGCTCGGCAACGCCGCGACGCCGCTCATCGAGTCGGTCACCCAGCCACGCGTGTATGGAACCCGCGGCGCAACAGTGAAACAACGGGCCAGCAAACCATGAGCGCGATCTTGCCTGCCACCGCACCGCCCGTGTCCGCGCGACGAATGATCGCGGTGCTCGGCATCGTCGCCTTCGTTGCCGGCGTGCTGGTCGTGACGGCCTATGAATTTGCGCTCCCGCAGATCGAGGCGAACCGGCGCATTGCCCTGACGCAGGCGGTGAACGCCATCTACCCCACCGCCAGGACGCGGCGCGCTTATGTTTTTGCCGCCGAGGGGCTCGCTGCGAGCAGCGAGCCCTTGCCCGCTGGGCAAGTTGCCTACGCGGTGTTTGACGAGAACGGCATCTTCCTTGGGATTGCCGCCGAAGCGGCTGCACGCGGCTACCAGGACATTATCCGCGTGCTCTACGCTTACTCGCCCGATTGTCAGTGCATCACCGCCCTGCATGTGCTGCGCAACAACGATACGCCCGGCATCGGCAACAAGATATCCAAGGATCACGAATTCCGTGAAAATTTCCGAGCGCTCGATGTTCGGCTTACGCCTGACGGAAGCGCGCTTGCCCATCCCATCGTGACCGTCAAACACGGAACGAAAACGGAAGCTTGGCAGATTGACGCCATCTCCGGCGCTACGATCACGTCCAAGGCGGTTGGACGCGCACTTAACGAAAGCGCGCAAACCCTCGTACCGCGCGTCACTGCCGACCTGAAGCGGGTCTCGCAAGCGGGAGTCGCGCCATGACGCCGGCCGAGAAATTACCACCACTCGACTTCGATACCTTTCTCTCCGGCGTGTGGCGCGAGAATCCGGTGCTGGTGATGCTGCTCGGAATGTGCCCGACGCTCGCCGTCACCAATAGCGCAATCAATGCGTTCGCCATGGGCGCCGCGACGACATTCGTGCTGGTTGGCTCGGGGGCGCTGGTGTCGCTCCTGCGTCGGCTGGTGCCGGGAACGGTCCGGATNNGTCAACGCCGCCGGGGTGGGCACCGGCTTCACGCTCGGGCTGCTGCTGCTTGGGTCGGTGCGCGAAATCTTCGGTGCCGGGACGCTATTCGGCGTGCCCCTGTTCGGCGAGCAATTCCAGCCTTGGGTGGTGATGCTGCTGCCGCCAGGCGGTTTCTTCGTGCTTGGTATGTGGCTGCTCGTCTTCAGCTGGCTACGCGAGCGCAGCGGCAAACCGCGCGCGGAAGCGAGGCACATTCATGGCCACTGAATCGCTGGCCACTATCGCCCTCAACGCGCTGCTGGTGAACAATTTCGTGTTCAGCCTGTTCCTCGGACTGTGTCCGTTCCTCGGCGTCTCCGGCAGGCTCAATACCTCCTGGCCGATGGGGCTTGCCACCATGCTGGTGATGTTCGTGAGTTCGGTGTGCGCATTTGCCATCAACTGGCTGCTAACCGCCATGCAGCTCGAGTTCCTGCGTTTGATCTGCTACATCGCAGTGATTGCCTCGGCGGTGCAACTGGTCGAAATGACCATGAAGAAATTCAGCCCCGCCCTGTTCCGGGCACTAGGCATCTATCTCCCGCTGATCACCACCAACTGCGCCATTCTCGGGGTAGCGCTGTTCCAGACCGCCAAGGAATACGATTTCGTCCAGAGCATGGTCTACAGTCTTGCCGCCGGCGCCGGCTTTGCGCTGGCCCTCGTGCTCATGGCCGGCTTGCGCGAGCGACTCGAGCTTTCGAGCGTACCGAAGGTGGCGCAAGGCGCTGCACTCACACTGATGCTTGCCGGCACCTTGTCGCTGGCCTTCATGGGATTCGCTGGCCTCGGGGGAACCGAGTGATACGCAACCTCCTGATAGCGATCGGCGTTATCGTGCTGGCGCTCGGCGGCTGGCTCACGGTGCAAGCCGCGGCCCGGCGCCTTGCCGCGCGTCGTCCCGAATTTGGACCAGCACGTGAGGAATGCGCTGGTGGTTGCGCCGGCCATGGCTGTACCAGGAACGAAACGACCTGCAAGCGTGAGGCCGATTCTTGACGCTTGACCGGTTGCCGCGATCGGGTTCAGTGTAGGAACAGTCATGGCGAACGGGGGCGCAATGAGTGAGTACGTAGTGGGGTTCGAGTCGCTCGGCATGGGGGATGTCGGCCGCGTGGGCGGCAAGAACGCCTCGCTCGGCGAAATGATTCGCAGCCTAGAGGGAACCGGCGTGCGCGTTCCGGGGGGCTTCGCGACGACCGCCGACGCCTTCCGGGAATTCCTCGCGCATGAGGGGCTTGCCGAGCGCATTTAT
>DKBM01000086.1:0-4013 GCA_002451215.1 Proteobacteria bacterium UBA6900 | reverse complement strand
CCACAGTTTGTTTAGGTAGGCAGGAACAGCCGGGATCCAGCCCGGAGTTGTGGTTGACAGGCGCGCCCGTATTCCGATGACCCGCTTTGCCGCTATCGATTTTGAGACCGCCAACTACGGCGCCGACAGTGCCTGCGCGGTCGGCGTCGCAATTGTCGAGCGTGGTCGCATCGTAGCCCGCCTGCACGAACGGATTCGTCCGCCTTCGCGGCAGTTCGTCTTTACCTATATCCATGGCCTGACGTGGGACGACGTGAAGGACGCGCCGAGATTCGATGCGGTGTGGGCCGGAATCGCGCGGGAGCTCGCGGGCGTCTCGTTTCTCGCGGCACACAATGCGCCCTTCGACAAGGGCGTGCTGGGTGCTTGCTGTGAATCTCATGGACTTGCGGTTCCGGCGCAGCCTTTTGTCTGCACCGTGCGACTGGCGCGGGCGCAGTGGGACATTCGCCCGACCCGGCTGCCCGATGTGTGCCATTACCTTGGTATCAAGCTTCGTCATCACCAGGCCGATTCGGACGCCGAGGCCTGCGCGCGCATCGTCATCGCGGCCCAGGAAGAGGGATGGCGGTTTCGGGACCGGTGAACTGTCAGGGACAGATAGCGGTTAGGGGCGGTGTCGGAGAAAACCGGGGCGAGGGCACGGTTTCCGCCACTGGTTCAGGAACAACTGAGACTGAACCGCGGGTTATGCTGGGGCCCGGGTTTGCGGGCCGCGCGGCTACTCCGGGGAATGGAGCGCGTCCCGCCGCCGTGAGCAGGAAACCATAACTCTTTGAGGCCATGGCGCAGGCCCGCCTGCGCAGTGTGGGCCGCCCGGTGTTTGCGCGCTACAATTCGCCGTTCAGCCTCTGGTTCCTGCGCCGCAACGAGGTGCTGATCAAACTAACCAGCGAGCCGCAGTAGGGCAGAACGGGCTACGGTTTTGAGATATTTGAGTAGCTAAGAGAATCAATCCAGGATGGAGCAAGGGAATGGGCGAAGTTGAACCAAGGGTCTCGAACCGGATCGAATTGCGTGTCACCCACTCGGTAACGACCGCGTTGGGCGCCTGGATGACCGTCAGCAGCGAGGGGCAGGTTATCAGTGCGCCTGTCCGCACACAGCTCGGCATGCCGCTAACAATCGTCGACGACGACAATACCTTTTCGCTCCACGACGGGAAGTTGTTGATCCACGATGCAGGCCGCGCTTCGGACTCCGCGGGGTCGACGAAGAAGCAGAACTACGGGCTGGTGCGCTATCTCGCGCGCCCGGCGGCGAAGGCAGAGACAGAGTCAGAGGCGCAGGCGCAGGAGCAATTTCAGGTGAAGCTGTATGTGCCCACGGAACAGTACGAGGTTATCTGGGACCTGGGCGCGCGCGGCCACCTGCCGCGGCAGATTTCGCTTCAGGTCAAAGGCCTGCAGGATGATGCGCGATGGGATATTTCTGAAGTCGGCACCATGCTCCTGGTGGAAGACTTCTCCTTCAGTTTCCCGATCAACACCTACGAACTGTTCAGCCCGACGTGAGGCTGGTAATGCGTGGGCAATCGATGCCGTCCGGCCCGGCGTACCCCGCCTGATGTGCAGGCGTAGAATTCATCACACGCAAAAGAAATGCGATAGAACGGCCGGCTTCGAGGTTGAGCGATTACCGACAATGTTCGCCGTGAGCGGCGCCCAACAGCCGTACTTCATGAGTGCTGTTGGGAACCGCTCCCTGCGAGTCTGACTCTAGTTTCCCGTCGGCAGGGGGATTTTTACGCCTTCCTTCTCCAACTGCTCCCGAATCCACTTGAATCTCTGGTAGTTCGAGATTGTGATCGGGCCGGTATAGACCTCACTCTGGAGCTTGCGAGGGGGATACTTGATATAGGTTTGCATCAACTTACTGACTTCTTCGTTGACGGTCACCAGTGTCCAGGTGCGCTCGGTGTAGTTGTTCATGAAGATGTCGTAGCGCTCCTGCGGGTCCTGCCACAGGTCGAACACCTGTGGCACCGTGGCGACGTACTTGTCTGTGCCCTTCCAGCCAAGGTTGGAATCCACCGCGAGGCCGCCGGTGGCCTGCCCGTTGTCACCACGCAGATTGAACACGGCCTTGTAGTTGCCGGCACGCACGGCGCCGGGGGTGAGTTCGTTCTCGGTGAAGTAGAACCAGGACTTGCGTGGGTTCGGCCCGCTGCCCGTGAGTACGGGCGTGATGTCGTAGCTGTCGAAGATGATGGGCGCGCCCTCGCGGTCCTTCTTGGGCAACGCAACGCCGCCCGCCTTTGCGAAGGTGGCCATCAAGTCGAGTCCACCGACGATATCGTGATTCCTGGATCCTGCCTTGACCTTGCCCGGCCACACAGCGATGGCCGGGACACGGTTGCCGCCTTCACGCACNNCGCGCAGCTTGTCCATGATGTGGCCAATGCGCGCATCCAGTTCGACCACCGAGTCCGCATACTTGCTCTTCGACAGCGACTTATGCTCGTACTCCGGCGCCGGCATATTTGGCTGGTGAACCTTCATGAAATTCACGTTGATGAAGAAAGGCTTGCCGGGGCTCTTGGCCGCCTTCTCGAGAAACTCGATGGCCGCCTTTTCCACGTAACCGTCGAAGAAGGGGATGCCCACAACGCCATGAGGGTACGTGATGCCGTTGAGCGTGATGCTCTTGCCGGGTTTGTCGACGTACTGCCCATTGATCGAGAAATCTTCCTTCGCCTTCTCGCCAGCCTTGCCCGACAGGGAGCCGATGGTCACCTTCTCGAACATCTTGCGCAACGNNAAGGCCACGGTCGTCATGCCGCTGCGGTTGGGAATGCGCCCGGTCTGCATGGCCGCGCGGCCCGGCGTGCAGCTCGGCTGCGCGTAGAAGGAGAAGAACGTCATGCCCTCGGCCGCCATGCGGTCGATGTTGGGTGTGGGCATGCCACGACCCTCGCCGCCACCATACGGACCAAGATCACCGTAGCCGGTATCGTCGGAAACGATGAAGAGGATATTCGGTTTCGATTGAGCGAGGGCGAGGCCCGGGACGACTGCTAACAGGAGTGCGAAGAGTACCGCGGCAGGAAACGGCTTGTTGCTTTTCATTCTTACCTCCGGGTCGACTACTGATGTTTGCGTGCTGGTGACGGAACGGCAAAGAATTCCGCTTCCTCATCCTACGTGGCGAGACAGATCGCAATCGTCTTGGCAACGCGGGAACGCGTACTCTACATAGCAGTACTGTCTCACTACAACATGACAGATTGACTGCTTAAGGACTGCTTACGGAGAGAGTAGTGGTCCACGCAAGTGGCCGTAAAGAAACAAAGGTTATTCGAGGAACTGCAGGTTCAGCGCGAAGAAGATTTGCCACTCTGGTTGCCCCGAGCCGCGGTCCGCAACAGAGAACTGTGGTTCGACGAAGAAGTTGTAAACGGTTTTCCCTCGTTTCACGACCTGACCAATGCCGACGCCCAACGGCACGCTGTAGTCATCGTTTTCCAGGTTATACACCCAGATAGGTGCGGCACGCAGATAGGTGCCGCCTCCCAATTGAAAGAACGCGAAGGGTTGAAAGGCTGCAATATTGACGTTGGACCGATCACTATTGCCGGCGAAACTGGCCTGCCAGGTTAGCAGGTATCCATACTGAAACACTTTCGATTCTGCGTTGAACAAGACATTGGCAAAACCGGCAGACCATTTCTCACTGCCCAACTCATCTTTCGTCGCGGTCGGGGCGGTCAACTGGGGACCAAACCCGAAACTCACCGCCGGGTTGCCGGTATCAAATAGATAGGCGGCGAACAGGTTGAGGTCACTGAGACCCGTTTCCGTGCCACCGGAAGCGCCGACAGGGTAGCTGTATACCGGCAGCGATGCCCGCAAAAGCCAGTTTGTTTTACCAATGGAAAACGGTTTGGCGTAGCGCAACCAGAACTGATTGGCGCTGTCATCTGACTCGGTGAGTTTGCCGATGTAATAGTCCTGAAAGTTCAACGCCGTCATATTGGCAAGCGGGTTGTTGGCCTGGGCAGCGGCGTTGGCCCC
>DKBM01000116.1:0-11640 GCA_002451215.1 Proteobacteria bacterium UBA6900 | reverse complement strand
TTGCTCGTGGTGTACACGGCATGAATCACCCGGTCCCACCAATGATGCGGGTGGGACTGGAAGATCCCGCTCGGAACATACAGAGACATTGGCATGGCCCGCTGGCGCAATATCGGCCAGGCAATTTCGGCGTTATCCCGATATCCGTCGTCGAAGGTGATCGAAACGGCACGACGCGGGAACCGCTTTCCTGCCCTTAGGCGTGAGACCCCTTCCAGTACCGTGATCGGCTCAAACTGGTCGGCAAAGAACGCGACCTGCTCCTTGAAACGCTGTTCGGTAACGCACATACCCAGCCGGAACGGATCCGAATCCGTCGATCTGATTACCCGGTGGTACATGACGACCAGCCAGGCCGCTCCCGTCTGTTCGGCGGACGCGAGCGCGCGATCGTAGATACCAATGCCGTCCAACAGACGCGGCAGAATCGCCTTTACCGCTCGCTTGATACGTTCGCCCGACATAGCGTACTGGTCGCAATCCTTACAAGATCGAAGAATGCGGCGGTGCCGCCCTAAAAGCCCGCCCCGGGGACAACGCCCGGCTGCTGGTCCATGAAATGTCGCGCCCACAACTCAAACATGAGCACAAGCCACAAACGCTCGCTATGATCCGCCTCGCCTGCGACATGCTGCCTCAGGCTTCTCTCCACCGCGCCGCGGTCGAAGACATCGCGCTCGGAAAATGCCTGGCTACTGACCAGATCCCCGAGCATCGTTCGCAGGGATGTCCGGAACCACTCCGCAAGCGGAATCGCAAAGCCCTGTTTGCGCTTGCGCAGCACCGATGCCGGCAACAGGTCTGCCGCTACACGCCGCAACAGATGCTTGCCCTGAAAATGCCGCATCTTCAATGAAACAGGCAGCCGCGCAGCGTACTCAAACAAGACGTGATCGAGCAGCGGGGCGCGCGCCTCCAGGGAGTTGGCCATGGTTGCCCGATCCACCTTCACGAGAATGTCGTCGAGCAGATACGTTTCCACGTCACCCTGAATGACGCGATCGAGGTCATTCAGCGCCGGGGCGCTCGAGAAGTGTCGCCCGATTTCGGTCGAGTAGCGGTCGCTTTGGAAGTGACTTCCCGAAAGAAGCTCACGGACCTGCGCTGGCGTGCCCAGTGCCACACCCGAGAGATAGTTGTCGGGGAACGGAAGCGCCATTCTCTCGGCCAACCAACTCAGTCGCTTTCCCAGTTTTCGGCCCGATAGACCCGCGAGCATGCGCAATCCCGTCCCCAATCCAAAACGGGAACCCTTGCTGATATGCGAGAGAGCGACATACTTACGGTATCGTTCGTATCCGGCAAAGCACTCGTCGCCGCCATCGCCGGACAACACCATCTTGACGTGCTCGACAGCCATCTGGGCCACAAGATAGGTGGGAATAGCCGACGAATCAGCAAACGGCTCGTCGAAATACCACGCCAGCCGGTTCGCAAGCGTAACCGCCTCGGGTTTGACCACCAGTTCATGGTGCTCCGCACCCACGAATGCCGCCACCGTCCGGGCGTCCGTAAGCTCGCTATATTTCTGCTCCTCGAAGCCGATGGAGAACGTCTTCACCGGGCGTGTCATGTGCCGGGACATCAGCGCCACGACTACGCTGGAATCCAGCCCCCCACTCAGGAACGCGCCGAAAGGCACGTCACTCACCAGTCTGAGCTTGACCGATTCCTCGAGTATGTCGCGTAGCCGCTCCTTCGACGCCTGCTCCCCATCGGAATACTTTGGCTCGTAGGCGAGCGTCCAGTACCGACGCATGGTTATTCTGCCATCTTCACAAACCAGCGCAGTCGCCGCTGGCAGTTTCTTGACACCGTCGAAAATGCAGGTCGGCGTCGGCACGTAGCCAAACATCACGTAGTCGCGAAGCGCCGGCTCGGAGAGTTGGCGATTGAAGCCGGGGACCAGGAGCAGGGACTTCAACTCTGAACCAAAGATCAGTCCGTCGGCCACCTCTGAATAGTAGAGCGGCTTCTTTCCCAGTCGATCGCGCGCGAGAAGCAGCCGCTGATTCTTCTGATCCCATATCGCAATGGCGAACATCCCCCGGAAGTGTTCGAAGCACCGGTCCCCGTATTCTTCGTAGGCGTGCACAATGCACTCGGAGTCGGAATTCGTATAGAAACGGTGGCCCCGGGACTCCAGACTGCGACGCAAGCTCAGGAAATTGTAGATTTCGCCGTTGAATACCGCCCAGACGGTCTTATCCTCGTTATGGATCGGCTGATGTCCTCCTGCCACATCGATAATGCTAAGTCGCTGCATCCCGATGAATACCGGGGGTGCATAGTGCACGCCCCGATCGTCCGGGCCACGGTGCTTGATCGCCGCGCACATGTTCTCGGCGATGTCGCGCGCGACCGGCATCGCGCCCCCGCGATAGGAAAGCGCTCCTACGATGCCACACATGCCTTGCGCTCCCCTTCGGCGATCCCATAGTGACATTGAAGCCGACCAACGACGGCATCAATACCCGCAAGGTCTGCAACCCGCTGCCTGCCCGCCAATCCCATCCGCCGCAGTCGCTCGCGATCGAGCGAAGCCGACTCGCGCAGCAGCGAACACAGCTCCTGCGAATTCCCCGCCTCGAACAACCAGCCGGTAGTACCCGGAATCACTAGATCCTCAGTGCCGCTGATGCGCGACCCGAGAACCGGAAGACCCGCGGCCATGTACTCCAACAACGCGTTCGACAGCCCCTCTACCGTCGACGGGAGAACACCAATCTCGGCAGCCGCCAGGTCATTCTCCACCCGTGAGCTGCCCCCGCGGAACACAACCTGATGCATTCTCCCCATTCTTTCCACCTGCTGCTCCAGCACAGCACGCAGTTCCCCGTCGCCGATGATCACCAGTGCTACCTTGTCTTCCGAGGAAAACGCCTGCTCCCAGGCGCTCAGGAACCCGTCAAGCCATTTCTCAGGAACAAGCCGCCCTACGAAGATGAATGTCAGAGGCGGCAAGTCGGCTGGGCCCGTTCGCGTCCCGCCACCGGCCGAAGCAAAGCGCTTCAGATCTACCGCATTCGGTATCCAGTCGATCTGCGTGTCCGCGAAGCCATGATTCTTGAGCAACGCACAGATCTCTCGACTCGTTGCCTGAAAGACGGTGGCCTTGCGCAGCGCAGTCCGCCGCAACCGCGCGCCGATCGCGAACGCTGACCCCCCGAGAATGCCACGATCCATCTCCAGCCAACCCGTAACCTTGACGACAACCGGTTTGCCAAGCAGCGCCCCGGCCAGACAGGACACGGCGGCCATGTTGTGTGCGATATGGGCATGAATCGCGGCATAGGAATCGCGGTTGGCGACAAGAAACACAAGTAGCCGCCACAACATGACAAGTCCTCCGAGCAGCCGGATTCCCGGGTAGGGAATTCTCCAGACGGGAACACCATCAACGGAATCGTGCTCCAGCTGCGGGCCGTATGGCACCATCGGGGCAATGATTCGCACATTGACCCCCCGCGCCGCCAGCGCCCGTGCGAGCGTTCGAGCCTGCCTTTCCGCGCCACCACCGACGGTGGTCGGAAACATGCTCTCTAGCACGAAGAGTACCTCCTGGGGACTCCTAGGTTCGGGCATCTAGATACTCCCGATGCCAGAGCTCCAGGACCAGCAGCAACCACAGCTCCTGCGTGTGATCCCAGGCGCCGCTTCGATGGCGATTCACCAATTGCTCGACAAACCCGGGATTGAAGTAGCCACGCTCGGATGCCCGCCGTGAGAGAACCGTATCGGCAAGGAGCTCGAAAAACTGCTGATTGGCGCGAAACCACATTCCCACCGGCAGACCAAATCCCTGTTTGCGCTTGGCCAGGATTTCGGGTGGCAAGACGTCCTGCATGGCCTTCTTGAAGAGGTATCGCTTCGTTCGTTTTCTGACCTTCCACTCGGCCGGCAGCCGACCTGTCAGATTGACCAGGTCCACGTCCAGGTAGGGATACATCACGGAAATGCCTGTCGCTTTCGCGGTTTGCGCGACTTTGACAAGATCGTTGTCGGCGATCGCCATCATGAGATCTATATACATGAGGCGATGCAGCTCGGACTTGGATTGCACGCCAACATAGTGCGACCGCATCACATCAAGCGACTCGGACACCTCGACCGATTTGCGAAAATCCGGGCTCAGGAGTTCGCCAAAACTGTCCGATGCGAACGAGTCGTCTGAGTAGAACCGGTCGGGATTGGGCAAGGACCCACGACGAACAAAATTTTTTACCCGGTTCAGTAGCCTGACGTCGAACGGCCCCGCAACCCGCGCCAGCATCGAGCCAACACGCTTGACGGGCCGTGGCAATCGATAATACATGCCGAATATCTCGTCCTTCGCATAGCGTTCGTTGCCGCCGAAAATCTCGTCGCCGCCGTCCCCCGCCACCAGGATCGTGGCTCCATGCTCGCGCGCAAGCTTGGCGCAATAGGCTGTTGGAATCGCTGACGAGTTTGCGAACGGTTCCGCGTAGCTCTGAACGAGCCAGGGTATCAACTCAAGCGTGTCCATCGCGGAGACGTATCGGGTATGCGAGTCCGTCCCAAACGCTGACGCCGCGATGCGCGCATAGTGCAGCTCATCAAACCCGCCTTCAGAGAAGCCAATCGAAAAACTGGACACCTTCGCCGCGCGATCCTGCTTCGCCAGGATCCCGGTAATCGAGGAGCTGTCCGTTCCCCCGCTCAGGAACGTCCCCCAACGAACGCCGGTGGATGGGCGATAACACTCGACCGTGCGTTTGATCGCTGCCCCTAACCGCTCCGCCAACTCTTCTTCCGAGCCGGAGTAATCCTCGGGATAGGTGGGAGACCAAAACCGCTGAATTCGCACCTCACCGTTCCGGTAGTGCAGCGAGCTACCGGGAGGGAGCTTTCTTATGTTCCTGAAGATGCTCCACGGCGCCGGGATATAGGCAAAATTGAGATAGTGATAGAGCGCATGCGGGTCCACATCGCGCGACGCTCCGCTTGCTGCAACAACCAGTCGCAGATCGGTACCGCACACGAACAGTCCAGGGGATTCGCAGTAGTAAATAGGATAGTGATGGAACCCATCGCACACTGCCAGCAAATGGCCCTCGATATCGTTCCATACTGCGTACCCGAACTTGCCTCGTGGCGCAGGCGTAGGCCCGACGGATCCAGCGAGATGGTCCCTCACCAGTTTCTCGTGGGTACCCTGAACATCGACCTCGGCCCCCGAAACATCGCCGACGAGATGGTACAGGCCCAAACCCACCGCACTCTCGAGCCAGGCACCCGATACTCCCCCGCGCCAGGCAACCTCAAGCCGCTCAAACGGCTTGCGGAACACCGGTGGTGCATCGGGATCTTCCCCGAGCCGCGGCCAGATTCGTGCCGGCAGTCTCTCCTGCAGCAGCGCACCATGCCCCGCACTTCTCACGGCGAGAACAAAGTCTCCGAGAAAGGGGCTTGTCACGGTGCTACTCCCACGCTCTTCAATTTACCCCCGGCAAGAGAACCGCCCCCGGACTTTCCAGCAGCCTTTTCATACAACCGCTCTGTCCGTGCGATCATCGTTTCCCGTGAAAACTCGTGCTGCGCCACGATTCTTGCTGCCGCTCCCAATCTATTTCGAAGTTGGCAATCTGCGGCAAGGCGTTCAATTGCCTCTGCGAGCGCCGCGTCATCGTCGCCGGGATACAGAAGGCCCGTCTCCTCGTGAGCAACCAACTCAACGTTGCCGCCCACGCGCGACGCGACAACCGGCTTTCCCGCCGCCATGGCTTCAAGAATGGCGTTCGACAACCCCTCTCGCCTCGAAGGAAGTACGAGGAAGTCGCTTGCCTGTATCAGCGCCGCGACATCGCGTCTTTCCCCCAGCAAGCTGAGCCGGTCCGCGCGCATTGCCTTCGATGCGCGGACTAACAACTCCCGCTCCGGGCCCTCACCCGCGACGAACAAACGAATGTCGTACCTGCTCGCAGAGTCAATGCGTTGAAACGCCCTGATCAGCGAGGGAAGATTCTTGTGGTCAACGAGGCGTCCCACAAAGAGAACCATGACCGAATTGGCTCCCACGCCAAGCGATCCACGCATTCTCGCGCGCTCTTCCTCACCGGCAAGCGACACTGCTGTGATGCCGTTGTATACAACCTCGATTGGAACACGCGCTGCGCGCTTCATTCTTCTTCGTGCATAGTCGGCGCCTGCCTGTGAGTTCGCCACCACACAGAAGGATCTGCGGGTGACCCAGGTCTTCACAATCCACTGAAAGGGACGGTACCACTCGTACACCCCCCGGATTGATGTAATCAACCTGCCTTTTCCAACGAGCGTGAGTGCCAGGGCGCCCCATAATTCCCCTGAGAAGGAAAAACAATGCACTACATCGAACTGGCCACGCTGCAAGAACTGCCGAAGCCGTAGAAAGAAGCCTGGATCTATCGCCCCTCGCTTCGGGATTTGTACCGTCTCCACCCCCGCGTGCTCAACCTGATCAACGAGATGGGACCGTTCACGAAAATAGAGCAGCGTCGGCGAAAACCGGCTCTTGTCTAACCCTTCGAGTAGCGTGGCGATCTGCCGCTGGGTCCCCCCAACCTCCATCTCGTCGGTGACGATCAACAGTCTTATCAGGCTCATAGAGCGTCCCCGACTGCTCCCTCAAAAAAACCACGAAGTTTGGCCGACTCCCGCTGCACCGAGAATCTGTCCTCAATTGCCGAGCGGGCCGCCCGAGTCATCTCGAGCCGCGCCGGCCCCGCCAGCGCAATCAGTTCTTCGATGGCCCCGGCGAGGCGAACTGGATCCTTCTGGGGAACAAGCAACCCACTGAGTCGGTCCTCCACGAGCTCTGGTATCCCCGAGACACGCGTCGAAATAACCGGGGTCCCGGCAGCCATCGCCTCCATGAGCGCAACGGGAATTCCATCCATGTTGCCATTGTTCGTGACGACCGATGGCAGCACGAACATTCCCGCAGAATACAGGTAGCGGCGCACCTCCGCCTGAGGTCGTGCGCCGAGAAGCTGAACATTGTCATGCAGTTGATACATCTGGATCGCGCTCTCGAGCACAGTCCTCAGCTCGCCATCCCCAATTATCGCGCAGCGATATTGGACCCCCTGGTCTCGAAGCAGCTTGCAGGCCTCGATCAATACCGGAAATCCCTTGATCTCATCAAGGCGGCCCACCGCAAGAATCGCGGCCGGATCGGGCCGCCCTTCCATATAAGGGAAGTTGTTCACGTCAATGCCACAGTGAACAATGCGAATCCGGCCGGCCGGCGTACGTTTCGCTGTCTGCGCCAGGAGTCGACGGTTGAATTCGGAAATCGTTGCCACGAACTCCGCCGTCTCCAGCTTTGGCACAAGCAGCTGACGCTCCACGAAGATGTCATGCGCATGTGCTGTAAAGCTGAAGGGCACGCCCACTAACCGGGACAAGTGCATCGCGCTCGATGCTGGATAGGTTGCCCAATGTGCATGGATCCTGTCCGGCCCCCATGCCCGCACGGCCTCCACCGCTCCAAGGGTGCGCCACCAGACAACCAGTGTCTTCGCCAGACTGATCGGGCTTCGCCACAACTCGCGAAAGACCAACAATATGAAGCCGAGATTGTGGCCGAGGCCCCGCCAAAGCCCGCTGACGGCTGCCCGAATGAGCTCCCACCCCCTCGGCGGATAGATCACCCTCGGAAGCAACTCGCGTGCATCCTCCTGTACCAGCTCTTCCTGTGGGGGCTTGAGCGAAAGGATCCGTATGTCAACTCCATGCGCGAGGAGTTCGCGGATCTCGCGCACGATAAACGTCTCAGACCAGCACGGGAAAAGCGAGACAATGTAGAGCACCTTCATGCTGCGCAATCCTTCACTCACCGCACCTCGCTGGCCCTGTCCCGGCGTTCCCTACTTCCACAAGTGGCTATGCCTATTGCGCAGATACTGCACCAGGCCCAGAACCGCATACCAATTGAACACGCAAAACGTTGCCGGAAGACGCACGAGTCGGTGTCGGAGCAGGCTTGGCACGAGCAAGCCGAAAAGCGCTGTTGCATACAGGACAAGCTGCGCCGACAACGTAGCCGCGTACAGCGGATCGTTGAGCAGCACCACGTTCGCGGCGAATGCGACCGCCATTGCACCCGGCGCAACGAGCCTAAGAACCTTGTGGGAGACGTACTGGAGCCAAATCCTGTTGCGCAATGGATTCAACAACGCCGGTCTCAGGGCCAATACCTGATAATTTCCCGCGAGCGTACGCGCCTTACGCTTCTTCTCCGTCGAGACGTCGCGTGACGGGACATCGAACGCCCTCGCTTCCGGTTCGAACACAACACGCTTTCCTTGCAAGACCACGTTCATGGGAATCAGAACATCGTCCAGAATGGTTCCTTGCGGAATCGGCAGGTACAGGGAGCTTCGGATTGCGTAAAGCGCTCCCGTGACGCCGACAATCGAGTCCACACGTGCTTCAGCGGCCCGTATCACTTTCTCATAGCGCCAATAGGCATCCACACTGCTCGCGAAGCTTTCTGCTTCGGTCGCCTCGAAAACAAGTTCGCCACTGACCGCTCCAACCGATTCATCCGCGAAATTGGCCATCAGGGCAGTGACCGATTTCTTGTCGAGACGCTGGCGAGCATCCGTAAAGACGACAAACTCCGTGCTGACAATACCCATTGCGTCGTTCAAACAGGCGGCCTTGCCACGTCGGTCGCTGCGCTCCACCAACCTTAGCTTCTTGTTGTCATAGCTGCGAACGACGTCCGCCGTCTTGTCGGTGGAGCCGTCCGACACGACAACAACCTCGATTTGCTCAGGTGGATAGTCCTGCCCGAAACAGCTATCAAGCTTTCGTGCGATGTGATGCTCCTCGTTATGCGCGCTGATCACGATGGTAACGGGCGGTTGTGCAAACCTTTTCCGTGGTGCTCGCGGCCAGATACGCGCAAACACCCAGATCGCCGCCGGATACCCGGCGAACGTGTAGGCCAACAAGGCAACGGAAAACCAGAACGCACCTTCAGCCACGACTGCCTCTGCCGCTGAGACCAAGAACAAGACGGCGAAACTGCTCGTATGCTGAATTACCAAGTGCCCGCTTCATACTGTACGCAATCCAGTACCGCGAGCGAGCAATTGTCATGGAGGGCTCTCGCCCCAGTATCCAGTCTTCCACCTTCCCCAGCGGCGATGCTGCAAGCACTGCCATGCGTGGCACGATCCAGCTGGATGCGCGATATCTCCCGGGACGGGACGTGCAGACGCCCTGATAGCCGCACTCCCGGGCAGCCTCGTAAACTCGATCGTCGATCCGCCCCCCGGGCGGCGCAAACAGCGTCACGTGCGTGCCAAGTTGGTCCTCAATCGCCAGTTTGGAATTGCGCAACTCGCTCCTGATCTCCTCAGGCGTCAGATCGTCGAAATAGCGATGGGTATAGCCATGGGACTGAATCGACATTCCGGCGAGCGACATATCCCTTAGCGCCGACCACGATACGTGGTTCGGCGTACCGACGGTCGAAGGGTTTACGAAGAAATCGGCGCTGCCCTGCAGCTCTACGAGCAACGGAACTCCAACCTCGAAGTTGCTGATGTGCCCATCGTCGAATGTGATCCCGACACTGGCGTTTTCCCATTCGGGATGGCTCATCAGGTCCCTTACTGACGCAAGGCGCAAGCGTGCATCCTTCGCCAATTGGAGCTGCTGACGAAAACTCGATTCCGACACGCTATAGTGTGGATCCGCGCCGGGAACCAGCTCCCCGGCAACGAGCGCGTGATACATCAGGACGACGGGCGTCATGACATGATCCTCGCCCTAAGGCTCGCCAAGCCCAGGAGCGCCCCGGCGAGCAGGGGGCGCACCGGATAGTAGTACTCCGGAACGAAACGCTGTACTTCCTTTGAAAAGCCCGTCTTGAAGCGGTTGATCGGGTCCTCGTCACCCCGCTCCTCCCAATAGCCGCCGAAGTCATAATAGTGATAGCCGGCGGATTTCGCCCACTCGATGGCCTCCCAGTGGAGCATATGACTGAGCGGCAATTGTCTGTGACTCTCCTCCTCACTGGTAACGCCCCATTCGTATATGGCGCGATCGCCCGCACGAACAAGGAGTATCCCGGCAATCTGCTGCCCCTCGTATTCCGCGACTAACAGACGCAATAGAGATTGTGCACTATCCGACCGATCCCCCAGGCATCGAGTCACCTCGCCGGGGATCGGCGCCAATCCTCGACGACGCGCCATCGCATCGTGCTGTTCCACGAAAGTCGCAATTGCCGACGCGTCGCTTCCCTCTTTGATCTGGATTCCAAGGCGCGCGCCGCGATTCAACTGGGTTCGGAGCGAACGCCGCAACTTGCCACGAATCTGCTCGATATCCTCGGTCAGGTTCACCACAATGGTCGCTTGATAGTTCGACAATATCCGCGGCATTCGCCGCCATCCCCCACTCTTGAGCTTTGCCTCATACGCCTCGCCGCGTGCTCCGTAGTAGTGAGGACTGACCGAGACAAGCGCGGCGTTGCGATGCAGGTCGTCGCACATGAGCCGCAGGTGCACGTCCAGATCTTCGGGGCTTGCCGCGACCGGCCCGCGCTCAATGCGGTAGACGCTAAGCCCTGTCCCCGGAATACGCCGTTCGCGAACCAGGGAGGCAGCGACGACTTGTCCGGCTCGCATCGTTGCGCAATAAAAGGAATTCAAACCGCTGCGACATCCATACCAGCCAAGCGATTGGAGGAAATGCAAGTCCAGCTGGTTAGCGAGAAACGAATGAAGAGAACGCCAGACACTACCATCGCCTTCCAAAATGGATGGTCGGCCCGACGATGCGGGCGAAACTGGTTCGGCCCCGCGCAGGAGGATAGATGATTCCATTGGCTCTCAATTTCGGTAGGCAATGCATCCGCGTGTACACATTACCGAACAGACACTCCCGCTGAATTTTCGAACGCAGCTACGACCATGCCCGATGACCAAGTCGGCTCAACACCATCACGCCGCAGAATATTCCGGAACCCCCGCTGCAGTGTTGGTTCCTGTATCCGGGTGGGTCCAGCAATTCACCGAAGCCGGCAACCGCGGTCGCGACCGCTGCAACAGATGCGACTGCCGATCTCGCTCCTTCCTTCCGTCCGGCCTATCGTGGGCAACCGCTCTACTGCCGAACCCGCTTCCGCCAGTCACCCGACAGTTCGTCCAGCTTTTGCTCAAGCTGCGTCAATCGCTCCGCCAGATCGGGCAAATGCCGAAGCGTCACATTGAGCCCACTAAGCGTCTGATCAATCGCTCCCAGTATCAGCGTTTGCCGCGCGATCAGGTCCGGCAACGATTCCAGAACGTCATCTCGCTTGCGAGTTCTGCCCTTTGGCCTCCGTTTTGATGCCGCCTCTCGCGCCGCGAAAGTTGGCCACTGCAACTCTTCAATTGCCGACCTCAGCACTTCCTTGCTGACCCGGGTCTGGCCGTCTGCGTAAGCCACCACCAGCGCCGTATCACAAAGGGAATTGATCAGCCTGGGGAGACCACCCGTGTACTCGTGCACGATGGGATAGGCGCTCGCATCGAATATTTCCTCGCCCTCTGCCCCGGCGATCTTGAGGCGATGCTGTATATAGTCCTTGGTATCGTTTTGGGACAGCGGCTTGATATGGTAGCGAAGCCTTACGCGCTG
>DKBM01000019.1:0-5030 GCA_002451215.1 Proteobacteria bacterium UBA6900 | reverse complement strand
CGGTGATTTCCCTAAACGTTGCGCGGGAATTTCGGAAGTGTCGCTTTTCGGTATTTGATGGACCCTTAGAATCAATCTTGTTACAAAGGGCATTCGCCACGGGATCTGGCCAAAGGAAAAGAGATGCAGAAGAAAGAGGCCGCCACGATCATCAGCATTGCAAATATCAAAGCAGCGTGCCGCGAGTGCACGCTGCGCGAGCTTTGCCTGCCGCTTGGTCTGGATGGAGCGGACTTGCTGCAACTCGAGCAACTGGTGCGGCGCCGTCGCCCGCTCAAGAAGGGCGAGTATCTTTTTCGTCACGGCGATTCGCTGAAAAGCCTGTTTGCCGTGCGCCGCGGTACCGTCAAGACGACCGGACTGATGGAAGACGGGCGCGTGCAAGTGACGGGTTTCTATCTGGCCGGCGAGCTGCTCGGCATCGATGCCATCAGCAACGATCGTCACCCGTGCAGTGCCGAGGCGGTCGAGCCGACCGAGATCTGCGAGATCCCCTATCACGACCTCGAGACCGTTGCGCAGCATGTGCCCGGTCTGCAACACCAGCTCTTCAGGATCATGTCGCGCGAAATCCTGCGCGACGAGCAGATGCTCATGATGCTCGGTCGCATGACGGCTGAGGAACGGCTGGCTGCCTGCCTTCTGAGTCTGGCGCAACGTCAGCTTCGGCTTGGTGCCGTTGATGGCGAAATCCGCCTGCCGATGTCCCGCCAGGATCTCGGCGACTATCTCGGTCTTGCCCTTGAAACCGTCAGCCGCTTGTTCTCGCGCTTTCAGGAAGAGGGTCTTATTGAGGTGCATGGCCGACAGGTGCGCATTACCAATGTCGATCGGCTCCGCTCCCTTGGCGGGACCAGTGCCGGCCAGCAAAGCCAGTTCGCCTGATCTCCGTCAACCCGTCCGCGCCTGACGCGGTTGACAAGTTTTCTGCCTTCCCCTAGCGTGATCGTCCCTTCCGGTCCGGGGTCAGTCATGTCGCACGACCACAACGCCATCGAGGCACTGTTCGCTCTACCGTTCAACGACCTGCTGTTCCGTGCTCACACAGTACATCGTGCGCACTTCGATCCGAACCGCGTGCAACGTTCGACGTTGCTGTCGATCAAGACCGGTGGCTGTTCCGAGGATTGCGGTTACTGCTCACAGTCAGCGCGCTTCGACACTAGCGTAGAGCGTGAACCGCTCCTGCCACTTGATGATGTCGTGGCCGCGGCACAGGCCGCGAAAGATCGCGGTGCCACGCGGTTCTGCATGGGCGCGGCGTGGCGTGGCCCGAAAGACAAGGATCTCGACACGGTTATCGAGATGGTGCGCGCCGTCAAAGCGCTGGACCTTGAAACCTGCGTGACGCTCGGGCAGCTGCGCGAAGGCCAGGCTGAAAAGCTCAAAGCCGCGGGACTCGATTACTACAATCACAATCTCGATACGTCGCGCGCGCACTACGGCAACATTGTCCATACGCACGAATATGATGATCGCCTGAATACGCTGCGGCGCGTGCGCGGCGCCGGCCTGCACGTCTGCTGCGGCGGCATTATGGGTATGGGCGAATCGCGCCAGGACCGCGCCGCGTTTCTTGCCGAGCTTGCAGGGTTGGATCCGGCGCCGGAAAGCGTGCCGCTCAACATGCTGGTGAAGATCCCGGGCACACCGCTGTCGGACGTACCGGCCCTGGAACCGCTCGAATTCGTCCGCACGATCGCGGTGGCGCGCATCGTGATGCCAACTTCTTACGTGCGGCTTTCCGCGGGCCGTCAGCAAATGCCCGACCACCTGCAGGCGCTGTGTTTCTTTGCCGGCGCCAATTCGATCTTCCATGGCGACCGCCTGCTCACCACCGCGAACCCGGACGCTGATCATGATCAGGCTCTGTTTGCGAAGCTCGGGATTCAGCCGATTTCCGGGGATGCGCAGACAGTGCCAAAGGCTCGGGCATCGGGTTGAGATTGCCATTGGCGTGCCGCATCGCAACGGAGCCGAAGCGCATGAGACTAAGGATGCTGTTTATGGTGCCCGCGCTGGTACTGGCCGGTGCCGCCGCGGCGGCACCGGAGAACCAAAGCCCAGAACTAGTCGCGATCCGGAATGCCGCGCAGCGTGGCGACGCCGGGGCGGAACTGCTGCTGGCGCTTACTTATCTGGAGGGCCGCGACGGCGTCGCCCCTGACGTTCGCGCGGGCGTCCACTGGTTGCGCGCGGCAGCCGCCGCCGGTCAGCCGTACGCACAATTCCGGCTTGGCGACCTCTACCACACGGGTAAAGGCGTCGCCAAGAACGAGCAGCAGGCGGTGTCATGGTGGCGCAAGGCCGCCTCGCAGGGCATCGAGTCGGCCGAACTCGAATTGGGTCGCGCGTTACTCGCGGGGCGCGGCGTGCATCAGGACTATCGCGAGGCGGCGCAATGGCTGGGCCGGGCCGCCGACCAGGGCAACGCCGAGGCGCAGTATCTGCTCGGCAAGATGTACCGCGAAGGCCACGGCGCGCCGCAGGATCCCGAACGCGGTCGCGACTGGCTTGCGCGGGCGGCCGCCCAGGGGCATTCCGACGCGCTCAGGCTCCTGCACTTCTTCGTCGACGTTGGCGAGGATACCGCGGTAGTGTACGAGCAGTCGGGCGAAGAGTTGAAACGCCGCGCCGGGGAAGGGGATGTTGAGGCGCAGTACCAACTCGCCCTGCGCTATGAGACCGGCGCCTGGGGCGTGCCGCGCGACGACCGCGAGGCGTTGAAATGGTTTACGCGCGCCGCGGGAGATGGTGACAGGCGTGCCGCGCAGGCGTTGGCCGACATTTACACGCGTGGGCTATTGGGCGTTTCCCCCGATCGCGCCCGCGCCGCCGAGTGGCGCACGCGCGCTCAGTCGGGCAAATGATCGAGATGGTTGAGCACCACGAGCAGAACAACGGTCGCGACGAACATCCACGCCGGCCCGAACAGCCATAGCACCAGCGGCACCGAGAAGTAGTAGGTCCGCATCCCGATCGAGTAGTACTGCGACACGCGATTCAGTACCCGTACCACTTTCTGTACCGTCACTCCATGGTCATGCGCCCCGGTTGGAACGTTGATCATGTAGCCGACGTGATGGAAGCCTCGCACTGCAAGCGAAAAGCTGAAGAAGGAGATGAAGAAGTCCACGATCAGCAGCATCAGCTTGAAGAGCCACACGCCCGGCTCGCGCGAGCCCCATGAATTGACGCCAGAAAGTATATGACTGAGTTTGTCGGCGTTCGCGAGAAGGTTAAGGATGCCGAAGATCAGCAGCACCGCGGTAGATGCCAGCAGCGTTGCCGCCATGGTCGAATTGCGAAAAGTCTGTACCGCCAATGTGTGCAGGTCGCGCTCTTCACGCATGATGCGCTCGACCCAGGCTGCACGGGCTTGCACGTTCATTCCCTGGATGGTCAGCGTCGGGTTTTCGCGAATACGCCTGACGAGGCGCCGCTGGTAGATCAGCACCATCGCCACGCATAAGAAGAAGGTGCCAAAGTCGACTAGGTACGCCCAGTCGGCTGCAAGCTTGGTGGTGAGGTCATTCATCGTCATCTGTATGGTCCCCGGGTCAGCCGGCTGCAAACACCTCGCGCGGTTCCTTGAGCTCGCCCTCCGGAACCGGACGGATCTCAAACGTCATGTGCGCAAGGTCGCCGAGCACATAGGTCGGTGGTGTCCCGATGCCGGCCACGGTGCCTGGATCGACGCGGATCGTGTCAGCACCCTTGATGTTGCGAATTGGCTCCACCACGGGGCGGTGCTCATGACCGTTGCATACCAGATCGTAATCGCCAGTCAAGGCCATCGCCTTGGCGTAGTGCGGATAGTGCACGAGGAAAATGCGGCGGTTGGCGAGTGTGAATACCCCGTCCTGTCCGTAGTAGTGCACACGGTTATCGGGATGGTTGCCGAGTCGGGCCAGGTGGTAGAGATCGCCCTGATTGTTGCCATGGACGACATGGATAGGGAGCGCCAGCGGAATGATGGCGTGCAGCGTGGAGGGCGCCACCACATCGCCGCAGTGGATAACCGCTTCGGCGCCGAGTCGCTTGGCATCCGCCACCGCCGCGGCTAGCAGGCTGCGATGGTCGTGACTGTCGGAGACGATGCAGATCTTCATGCCGGGTGCATTCTAGCAAAAACAAAGGGCCGGCTTTCGCCGGCCCCCATTTCTTCTTGTTGTTGACTGCCCGTGAGCGTTACAGCAGCGGGACGATCAAGAGAGCAACGATGTTGATGATCTTGATGAGCGGGTTGANNTTGGCGTTATCCCAGGCGCCACCGCCAGTGGTCATGGAGATCGCGACGAAGATGCCGGTCACGATCGACCCCATCAGCACGCCACCCAGCGCCTTCACCCCGGCGCCCGGCCCCATCAGGGCGTTGAGCACCAGCACCACCACTACCGGTACCAGCACCGGTAGCAGCGACGGCACGATCATCTCCTTGATCGCGGCCTTGGTCAGCATGTCGACCGCCTTGGAGTAATCGGGCTTGGCCTTGCCGGTCATGATGCCCTTGATGCTCTTGAACTGCCGGCGCACTTCCACCACCACCGAGCCGGCCGCACGGCCGACCGCCTCCATGCCCATCGCACCGAACAGGTAAGGTACCAGGCCGCCGACGAACAGGCCGATGATGACGGCCGGGTCGGAGAGCGAGAATTCGACCAGCTTGCCATAATGCTTGAGTTCGTGGGTGTAATCCGCGAACAGCACCAGCGCCGCGAGACCGGCGGAGCCGATGGCATAGCCCTTGGTCACNNCCGGCGTTGTCGGTGATCGGACCATAGGCATCGAGTGCCACGATAATGCCGGTCATGCTGAGCATCGAGGTGGCGGCGATGGCAATGCCATACAGGCCGGCCAGCGAGTACGAACCCCAGATGGCGAGACACACCGCGATGACTGGCGCCGCGGTCGCCTTCATCGAAACGCCCAGGCCCGCGATCACGTTGGTGCCGTGACCGGTTGTTGAGGCCTGCGCGATCTTGCGCACCGGGCTGTACTCGGTAGCGGTGTAGTACTCGGTGATCACC
>DKBM01000010.1:0-16279 GCA_002451215.1 Proteobacteria bacterium UBA6900 | reverse complement strand
CGTTCAACGAGTTCCCGCCGTATGAACTGGGTCTCGCCGACGGTCGCAAGATTTGGGCGAAGCCCTTCCCGAACGGCAAGACCTACGCCAGCTGCTTCAAGAACGGTGGCAAGAAAATCGCCCAGAACTATCCGTAC
Source organism: Proteobacteria bacterium UBA6900 (assembly GCA_002451215.1). Classification (GTDB taxonomy): domain Bacteria; phylum Pseudomonadota; class Gammaproteobacteria; order Acidiferrobacterales; family Sulfurifustaceae; genus SM1-46. Next base: position 16,142 of record DKBM01000010.1, on the reverse strand, counting down.
TGGGATGATGGCAAGAAGGAAGTGCGTACGGCCGAGATGGACCTGATGGATTGCGCCAAGAAGAACGGTGCGACAGACAAGTTCCTGAGCGCCGATCTTAACAAGGACACAAAGTCGCGCGTGCAGCTCGCCGAGTTAACGGCAGCCTTCTACGAACTCTCCAAGGGAGAGCGCGTGAAGATCGACCTCTCGAAGTCCGGCGCGGTCGCGGCTTACGAGGACGGCAAGAAGCGCTGGTGGAAGCGCCGCGGACAGCTTAATTTCGCCTGTGCCAACTGCCACATGGACCTTGCCGGCAAGAACTTCGGCGGCAACCAGCCGCTGTCGGCGGCCCTTGGCCATCCGGTTGGCTGGCCCGCCCAGCGCCTGGGATGGGCTCGCCTCGAGACCATCCACCAGCGCTACCGGACCTGCAACTCGCAGGTACGCGACAAGCCGGGCAAGCATGGCGACAAGGCCTACAACCACATCCAGTTGTACGAGACCTATCTGAGCAGCGGGCTGCCGTTGACGGCTCCTGCGATGCGCAACTAGGTTGCCGGATCGCAGCACACAACCCGGCCGGTCCCCCGGCCGGGTTTTTTTTTCTGAGGCGGAATAGACCGGTCTTGCGTCCCGTCCTAGAGCAGACAAGAATGCGCGGCTTGCGGGCCCGCCATGCGCAGATTTCACCCCGAATCGTTCTTCCCCATTTGCCGGAGTAGATGACATGAGCCTTTCGCGACGCGATTTCCTTCAGATGCTGGCCGCCGCCAGTGCCGCGGGCATGCTGCCCGCCTGTGCCGACAAGAAAGCCACCAGCGCAAGTGGCGCATCCGGCAATCCGTACGAGGTGCCGGTATTCGGCAATGTGTCGCTGCTGCACTTTACCGACTGCCATGCGCAGCTGCTGCCGATCTACTTCCGCGAACCGAACATCAATATTGGCGTCGGGGAACGGGTCGGCACCCCTCCGCATCTTGTGGGTGAAGCGCTGCTCAAGCACTTCAATATCGCGCCGAACAGCCTCGAGGCGCACGCCTTCACCTACCTCAACTTCGAAGAAGCTGCACGCAAGTACGGTAAGGTCGGTGGCTTCGCGCACATGACCACCCTCGTGAAGACCTTGCGCAATTCGCGCCCCAACCGCTCGCTGCTGCTCGACAGCGGCGACACCTGGCAAGGCTCGGGCACNNGGAAAAATCGAGTTTCTCGCGCAGAACGTGAACGACGCCGTCTGGGACGAGCCGATCTTCAAGCCTTACGTGATACGCGAAATCAACAAGGTGCCCGTGGCGATCATTGGCCAGGCCTTCCCGTACACGACAATCGCCAACCCCCGTTACCTGATCCCGGACTGGTCGTTCGGCATCAAGGAAGAAAGCGTACAGAAGATGGTCGACAAGGCGCGCGGTGAAGGCGCCCAGGTCGTGGTGCTGCTGTCGCACAACGGCATGGACGTGGACCTCAAGTTGGCCTCGCGCGTCACTGGCATCGATGTCATTCTCGGCGGCCACACTCACGACGCCATGCCGCAGCCGTCCGTCATCAGCAACAAGTCCGGTAAGACGATTGTTATCAACTCCGGATCGAACACCAAGTTCCTTTCGGTGCTCGATCTCGACGTCCGCGGCGGCAAGTTGCAGGACTTCCGCTACAAACTGCTTCCGGTGTTCTCGAACCTGATTGCGCCCGACAAGGAAATGGCGGCCTTCATCGAGAAGGCACGCGCACCATTCAAGAGCAAGCTAGAGGAGAAGCTCGCGGTCACCGAGTCTCTGCTCTACCGTCGCGGCAACTTCAACGGCACGTTCGACCAGCTTATTTGCGACGCGCTAATGGAGATCCAGGGNNGGACAATACTAGAAGATGTCGGCGACAACCTTTTCAATCCGGACCCCTACTACCAGCAGGGCGGCGACATGGTGCGCGTCGGTGGCCTGGAGTATGCGATTGATATTGGTGCACCGATGGGCAAGCGCATCAGCGACATGACGCTCAAAGGTAAACCGATCGACGCCAGGAAGAAGTACAAGGTCGCGGGCTGGGCGAGCGTGCAACCGCAGCCGGAACTGGCGAAGGATATCTGGGATATCGTGGCCGAGTACCTGCGCGCCGAGAAAACCGTGAAGATCACAAAGGCCAATACGCCGAAGCTGAAGGGCGCCGAGAACAACCCCGGCATTGCCCTGTAATTCAGCAGGCCCGTAACGCTGAAGGCCCGGTGCCGTAGGTGCCGGGCCTTTTGCTTGTGCCCTTGCAGGCGCTAAAGCCCTATTTCTCAGAAGTGCAAAATCGTTACAGATGGCGGCGCCCGGCGTGGCGCCGCCCGCGCGGCCTGCTGTAGAATCGCCGGTTTCGCAACATCAAAGAATTTTTGAAGCCTAAGGGGGAGCCCGAGGATGTCCAACAAGCACCCAGTCATTGCCATCACCGGCTCGAGCGGCGCGGGCACGACCACGGTCAAACGCGCCTTCGAGCACATCTTCCGGCGCGAGGAGATCACGCCGGCAGTCATCGAGGGCGACAGCTACCATCGCTTCAACCGGGTAGAAATGCGCGAGGCGATGAAAAAGGCGGAGGCTGCCGGCAATCGCCACTTCAGCCACTTTGGTCCCGAAGCCAACCTGTTNNTCCCTCAAGGCGGGCGAGTTCACGCCGTGGGAAGAAATCCCGACTGGCACTGACCTCATGTTCTACGAAGGCCTGCATGGCGGCATTGTCGACGCCAAGACAGGCGTCGACGCCGCCAAGTGGGTAGACCTGCTGGTCGGCGTGGTACCGGACGTGAATCTGGAGTGGATCCAGAAGATCCACCGCGACACCAAGGAGCGTGGCTATTCGACCGAGGCAGTGGTGGACACCATCCTGCGGCGAATGCCCGACTACGTGCACTACATCACGCCGCAGTTCTCGCGCTCGCACATCAACTTCCAGCGCGTTCCGATCGTGGACACCTCGAATCCCTTCATCGCGCGCGACATCCCGACGCCGGATGAAAGCTTTGTCGTGATCCGCTTTCGCAATCCGCACGGCGTCGACTTTCCGTACTACCTGCGGATGATCAACGACTCGTTCATGTCACGCCCGAACAACATCGTGGTACCGGGCGGCAAGATGGGATTTGCCATGGAGATTATCCTCACGCCCGTAATCGACCAGATGCTGGCGGGCCGGAAGAAAGGCTAGCCTCATCCCGCTTTGGCGCATGCAAAACGGGCGCGCCGCTGGCACGCCCGTTTTGCTTTTCCCTGGCGTCGCGTGGAGTTTTCGCCATGCGCGCGCTGCGCTCACCATCTGGCCAGCACCGGCCCTGCACGCGATAATGGCGCATCACGCAGCAGCCCATCCCCATGGAGTCCTAATCGAATGAGCGATGCACTGAATTACCTCGTCAAGGCCCGCCCTGAGGCCATGACCTCCTATCTCAAGTTCCTGAAGGAGTCGGGCAAGAGCCTCGACCCCAAGACACGCGCGCTCATCACCTTGATCACCAAAGTCGCCACGCAGACCGAGAACGGATTTCGCCAGTATCTGGTGCGCGCGCTTGATGCCGGCTGCTCACCGAATGAGATCCTCGACGCGATCATGCAGGCGTTTCCGGCACTCGGCCTCACCAAGATTGTCTGGGCGACCGAGGTCCTGCTCGACATGGACCTCCCGGAATTCCGCGCAGAGAACCTTGGCGCCGAAAAGCGCTGGCACGAACTGAAAAGCGTGAACGAGATCCCGGAGAGTCAGGTGAGCTACTGCAGTGCCGATGGCCGCAGCCTTTTCGTGTACCGCGAGAAGAATGACTTTCGGGTATACGACTCGCGCTGCCCGCACCAGGTGACGAACATACCGCATCTCGCGCTGGAAGGCTTTCGCCTCACCTGCCCGAAGCACCAGTGGGCGTTTGACGTGAAAACCGGTCAGTGCGTGGCGAAGGGCAGCCGCCCGCTCAAGCACTTCGACGCGAAAGTCGAGAACGGCAAGCTTCTGGCATTCTGGTAGGTCCTAATCGAGCGGCCAGCGGCGCAAGATTTCATATTCCGCGCCGCGCGGTCCGGTCTGCGATTCGACCAGCACGAAATCGCGTACAGGCCAGTCGATGGGCTGGGGCTCCGGAAACCGCGGGCAGCGACGCAGCCGCCGCGCCAACGTCAGGTGGGCGCGAAACGGCCTCTGGTCCGGCTCGTAGCCACAATTCCGCAGCGCCTCACTCAACCCCCGCACCAGCGCCAACAGACCAGGCGGCGCGTGCCCCGCCCCAACCCAAAGGATTCCGCTGCGCCGGAAACAGCCAAACGCATCAAGCGTGAGCGTGAGCGGCTCGGCACGCACACCGCCCGCCGCTGTCTCGTAGCAGGCCTGGGCTTCCTCCGACACCGGACCAAGAAAAGCCAGCGTCAGATGAATGTTTGGCGACGGCGTGCAACGGCCGTCGACCGGGCCCAGCATTGTCGCGGCAAGACGGTGCAGCGCTTCCTGCAAACGGACCTCTGGCCAGAGCGCGAAGAACAGGCGCTTCAATGCCGGGGCACCACCCTCTTGCTCGGTCATGGGTCTTCAGTCCCGCGTACTGCCTCGCGCTCCTATTCTCCGCGATCGGCCGGGCGCCGCAAGCGAGAGAAACGCTCCGCTAGTGCAGGCGGTAGGGCTCAAGTTCGACGAATTGCACCTTGACGCCGAGCATCGCCAGTTCGCCGCGAAACCTGTGACTGCCGTCAGCGGCAAACTCAAACCGATAGTGGCGATAGATGCGCAGTCCGCCCGCCGCGTCCCGGCGCCAGCGAAGACGCGTCAGTTCGACGGTATCGTCGAGAAACTGCACGCCGGCCTGATCACAGGCGCCCTTTCCCGCAGATCGCGCGATCTCCTTGCTGCGCAGAGCTTGCTGCCAGAACCAGGCTGCTGCGGCGAGCAGCAGCAAGCTTGCTATCTCAGAGGTAAGGGTCATTCGTCCCAATCATGGTCTATAGCGCGCGAACTTGCACAGCCGCGTAGAATGGTCTGCCCGACCCGCGAGGAATCGGCAATGCACACCGTCGCGCGCATCCGAAAGCTCGGCTTTCGCCGCTGGTATGAACGCGCTCTCATTGAAGCTTACGCGCATCTCGTCACCTGCCTGCTCGGCGCGATACTCGCCTTCGCCGGCATCGAAATGGTAGTGACACGCACAGGCCTTGCCCATGGCCTGCTTGGCATCGGCGTCGGGGCGATCGGCCTTGCGTTCTCGCTGTTCGGCGTGTCACGTTTCGCCAAAATCTTCTCGCTGGCGCAGCGCTTGGGGGCAGGCGCCACCTGCCCCAGCTGCGGCACCTATGCCACTTTTACGCTCGTCGCCGGCGGTCCTGAAGAGGAGCAACCCCAGGACGACGCGCCCGAAACCGATGGCATCTGGCTCAGGGTGAAATGCCGCAAATGTGACAACACCTGGACGATCTAGCGCAGCGCACCAGTCTCGCGCAGATAGCGTGCAACCCCGGGATGGATCAGCTCGGGACGCGGCGCCTCGGCCGCGGTATTGGCAGCGGTGGTGTAGCGCGCCTGCGCCAGGCGCTCTCCGAGCTTGGGCTCGGCGCGGTGCAGGGCGCGCGCGAGCCGATAGGCCGTGTCATCGGGCAGATCCGCGCGCGCCAGTACGAATGACCACAAGCCAACCGACGTGATAGGCGTGTCCTGACCGCGGTAGGTTCCGGCAGGAACAGTCATCGTCCGGAGAAATGGATGCTTTGTACGGATGCGACCGATCTCAACGGCGTCGGGCACAATGAAGCGCGCGCCCACGCTGTCCGCGGCCAGCTTGGTAAAACCTGGCCAGCCAATCCCCCCTCCCCACAACGCGGCAACCTTGCCCTCCGTTACGAGCTTCGGGCCGTCGCCGGCCTTGTCGAGATACACAGCCTGAAAGTCGCGATCCGGTGAAAGGCCAAGACCGTCCAGCACATCGCGCGCGAGCATGGTCAGACCCGACGCGCGTGTGCCAAATGCCACCGGCTTGCCCTTGAGCTCAGCAATGGTGCGATAAGGACTGTCACCGCGGACCACGAACATGCCGGGCCCGGGATACATCGCGGCAATGATACGCAACCGCGTCGGCGGCCGACCGATACCGTCAAAGGCGACACGTGCGGCATTTCCCTCGACGAGGCCGATGTCGAGCTCGCCCTTTTCCAGCAGCGGCAAATTCTCGGCGCTACCGCGGGTCGCGCGCGCCTCGATGTGAAGCGAGGGATCAGCCTCGTTCAACGCAGCCGCAAAGTGCTCGCCGTAGAGCTGGAACCCGCCACCCTTGGTGGCTGTGCCCAGGGAAACCGCCGTCTGTTGCGCAGCGCCAACCGCAACCATGGCAGTGGCAAGCATCAGGCCACTCGCCAGCCAGACCAGAACCCGGGAATAGCCTCGTTCTTTTCCTGCCATAGATGCGCTCCAATAAAATTGGATTGTGTATTAAGGTGGAAGGCCATCTTGCGCGGCAAGTCCACCCGAGACAAGGCTCCCGCCAGAATGTTTCGGCGTCCAGCCAGAATTCAGGCGAAGGGACAGCCGTGCCGAGACCGCCTTGCCGCCATCCTGCAAGCTCCCTATAGTGCGCGGCTACCGCCCTCTTTCAGGTCCCGGGCGGCGGACACCCCGGGTACGGTGCCGCCACGCGGGATGGAGTCACGTGGTGAAGCGCTCATCGGTTTTGCCGAAGGCATTGGCCTGCGGCCTGCTCATCTGTACAGCAGTCCCCGCCGGGCGTGGCGTCGCGGCGCAGGAGCTCACGCTGGACGACTACTTCGCTGCCGCGGTGCGCCGCAGCGAAGTCATCGCCACCCAGTCCGAGCTGATTCGCCAGGCTGAGGAGCGCTACAGGCAGGCCACCGCCGCATTGCTTCCAACCATCAGCGGCTATGGCTCATATCTTTGGCAGGATCCCTTGCCCACCGGCGCGCCCTCCACGCCGAGCAACCTGAGCCGCCAGCCACTCGCGAAGGTCACTGCGTCCCAGCCGCTGTTTCGCGGCTTCCGCGAGATCGCGGCAATGCGCCAGACCGAGGCGCTGATCAGCGCGCAAAGCGACGACTACCAGAACGCGCGGGTGTTGCTGTTCAAGGACGTGGTACAAAATTACTACAATGTTCTCGCCATCGAGCGGGATATCTTCAATCTCGGAGAGGAAATCCGGCTAAACCAGGAGCGCGAGAAGGAAATCCAGGCACGCGTGCGCATCGGCCGCTCACGCGTGAGCGAACTCCTCAACGTGCAGAGCACCATCAGCACGCTTCGCGCGCAGATCGAGCAGCTGCGCGGGCAACTCAGCGTGGCGCGCGAGGTCTTCGCGTTCCTGAGCGGGCTCGCCGCGGACACGCCGTTGCGTGACTCGGAGACGCTGCCTGCCGGAGTAGATCCGATTGAGAACTTTCTCGCCGGTGTGGATTCACGCCCTGATGTCCGCGCCACGCGTCAGCGAATCACGGCCGCCGACGAGAACCTCACCGTCGCGCGGGGTGGTCACCTGCCCTCGCTCGACCTGAACGGCAACTACTATTTCGACCGCCCGGGCTACCTGAGCGACTCGAACTGGGACGTGCAGTTGGCGCTGACGATCCCGATCTATGCCGGCGGCAGTGTCCAGTCCAAGGTACGCGAAGCAGCGTCCCAGCGTACCCAGGCCGAGCTCGCCATGAGCCAGGTGACGCGCGCGGCCGAGCAGGAGATCCGGGCGCTTTATCAGAGTGTTGTTCTGAATATCACTCAGCTCGAGGCGCTCGAGAATTCCACTGACGCGGCCAAAAAGAGCTACGAGGCGCAATCCGCGGAGTACCGGCTTGGCCTCGTGATCAATCTCGACGTGCTTCAGGCGCTTACCGCCTTCCAGACGAACCAGCGCGCCCTCGACCGCGCCCGGCTGACCGCCAAGGCCGACTACCAGCGACTGCTCGCTGCCTCCGCACGGCGCGCGGGCGTCACCAGCGCCGCCACACCGTCCCCATGAGCCTGCCCGAGATCGCCATCCGCCGGCCAGTATTCGCCTGGATGCTCATGGCGGCACTGGTCATCTTCGGCCTCATCTCCGCCTCGCGCATGGGAGTGAGCCAGTTGCCCGATGTCGATTTCCCGGTAGTCACCATCAAAGTCAACTACACTGGCGCCGCCCCCGAGATCGTCGAGACGAACGTGGTCGACCTGATCGAGGATTCGGTCATGACCGTCGAGGGCGTGCGCAGTGTCTCCTCGACGTCACAATATGGCGCGGCAACCATCACGGTCGAATTTGAACTCGGCCGAAACATTGCCGACGCGCTGCGCGAGGTGCAGACCAAGGTCGCAGCCGCACAACGCTACCTGCCATCGGATATCGAACCACCAGTCATCAGCAAGACCAATCCCGAGGATCAACCGATCCTGTGGATGTCCCTCACGAGCGATCGCCACAGCCCGCGCGAGCTGATGCGCTACATCAAGGACATCCTGAAGGACCGCTTTTCCTCGGTGAGCGGCGTGGGCGAGATCGCCTTCGGTGGCTACGTCGAGCCGAACCTGCGCGTGTGGGTATCGGCCACCGCGCTCAACCGCTACGAACTGGCGGTTACCGACATCCTGAACGCGATCCGCGCAGAGCACTCGGAACTTCCCGCCGGGCAGATCGCAACCGGCCCTACGGAATTTGACGTACGTACCCTCGGGGAAGCCAAGACGACCGAGGAATTCGAGCGCATCGTCGTCAACCAGCGTGGCAACCAGCCGGTTTACTCGCGCATCATGCTGAAGGAAGTCGCGAAGATCGAAGACGGCCTCGACGACATCCGGCGCATCTCTCGCGCCAACGGCGTGCGCGCCGTCGGTCTCGGCATTCGCAAACAGCGCGGCTCCAACACCGTAGCGGTCGCGCATGCCGTGAAGGCGCGCATGGCCGAAGTCGCCACGCGCCTGCCGGAGGGGATGAAGATCGATGTCAACTTCGACACCACCCAGTTCATTGAGGATTCAGTAAACGAATTCGAGTTCGCGCTGGTCATGTCGGCCATGGTCACGGCGCTGGTTTGCTGGCTGTTCCTGGGCAGCTGGACAGCAACGCTTAATGTGATTCTCGCGATCCCGACCTCGATCATTGGCACCTTCATGGTGCTCTATTTCTTTGGCTTTACGCTCAATACCTTCACGCTGCTCGGCTTGAGCCTCGCGATTGGCATCGTGGTGGATGATGCCATCATGGTGCTCGAGAATATCGTCCGCCACCGCGAGATGGGTCAGGGTCGCGTGGAAGCGGCATTGAACGGCACCCGCCAGATCACTTTCGCCGCGCTCGCGGCAACGCTCGCCGTGGTGGCGATCTTCCTGCCCGTGGCCTTCATGAGCGGCGTGATCGGCTACTTCTTCTTCCAGTTCGGTATCACCATGACAGCCGCAGTGATGCTGTCACTGCTCGAGGCGTTGACGCTCACCTCGATGCGCTCAGCCCAGTTCGTCGAGGCCGGCAACCGTACGACGCGCATCGGGCGGGCCGCCGATACAACCTTCCAGTTCCTCGCCAGAACCTACAGCAAGGGACTGAATCTCTCGCTGCGCCATCCTTGGCTCACCATCGGGGGATCGATGGTGTTCTTCGCCGGTTCCTTTGCCGCATTCCATTTCGTCAACAAGGAATTCATGCCGGTACAGGACCAGAGCATGTTCATTGTGCGCGCCCAAACGCCGATTGAATCGTCGATGGAGTACACCGACTCGGTGGCCCGCAAGGCCGAGAACTTTCTCATTGCGCGGCCCGAAGTCCGGCGCACCTATTCGGCCGTGGGTGGGTTCGGCACCGGCGGACAGGCCAACCTGTTCAACCTGTTTGTGAGCATGAAACCCAAGGGCAGCCGCGGCGTCGACCCTGAACGCGGTCACGAGCTGAGCCAACAGGAACTTATGGACGTGACGCGCAAGGCGCTGCGCAAACTCGGGCTACGCGTCTCCGTACAAGACCTCTCGCAGCGCGGGTTCACCGCCTCACGCGGCTTCCCGATCGAATTCGCTATCCAGGGGCGAGATTGGGACAAACTCGCCGAGTACTCCGATAAGATCATTGAAAAGCTCAACGCCACCGGCCTTGTCACCGATACCGACAGTGACTACCTGCTCGGCAAACCCGAGCTTCAGGTCATCCCCGACCGGGTGCGCGCTGCCGAGCGCGGGGTCAGCATCCAGGCGATCTCCCAGACCATCAGCGCGATGGTCGGCGGTGTGGTGGCCGCGCAGTATTCTTCTGGTGGCCACCGCTACGACGTGCGCGTGCGTCTGCGCGATGAGGACCTCACGCGCAAGGACCAGTTCAAACAGCTCTACGTGCGCAACAATCGCGGCGAGCTGATCAAGCTGACCGAGCTGGTCCAGATCCGCGAGGCCCGAAGCCTCGCACAGATCAACCGCAACGATCGCGAGCGTGCCATCAAGATCTTCGCGAACGTAAAGACGGGCAAATCGCAGCAGGAAGCGCTGGAGCGGGCTCGGGCGATCGCCCGCGAGGTCATGCCGCCCGAAATCCGCGTGCGCTTTGTCGGCGGGTCCCAGGCGTTCCAGGAATCCTTTGCGAGCTTGTGGTTTGTGCTGTTCCTCGGCGTGGTCGTCGCCTACATGGTGCTCGCTTCGCAGTTCAACAGTTTCGTGCACCCGTTCACGGTCCTCATGGCCCTGCCGTTCAGTGCGTCTGGCGCGTTTCTCACGCTGCTCGCATTCGGGCACTCGATCAACATCTTCAGCTTCATTGGCCTGATCCTGCTGATGGGTATTGTGAAGAAAAACTCAATCTTGCTGGTCGACTTCACGAACCAGGTGCGGGCACGCGGTGAGACCTCAATCCGCGCCGCCCTGCTCGAGGCCTGCCCAATAAGACTGCGGCCGATTCTCATGACGTCGTTTGCGACCATCGCGGCAGCACTGCCACTTGCGCTTGCCGTTGGACCCGGCGCCGAACTGCGGTCCCCGATGGCCATGGCGGTGATCGGCGGCGTACTGGTCTCCACGCTGCTCACGCTTTTCGTCGTGCCGTGCGTCTACGAACTCCTGGCCGGTCTCGAGCGACAGGGGCACCAGCCGGTCCCGAACGAACCGGAGTCAGCGCTACCGCAGCCGACGCTCGGCGATCGTGCCCGCTCCGGCACGGGAAGCGTTTCCCTGGCACCGCACGAAAGACGGAAACGCTGAGGCGAAGGTTCGCGCAGGATAGTTGGGACGGGTGAGCGAGACGACGCGCCCGCCGCGGGGGAACATCAGCGAGGCCTTCAGGCCTCCCCGTGTTTGGTTTCCACCAGAATCCCGATTTCCTTGAGAAACGGCGTTGGCAGCACGCCGCCGGCACTTACGATCACGGCATCGTTTTTCAGTGTCAGATTCTTTCCTTGCTGATCGACGACGACCCGATCGGCGTCAATGCGCTTGACGTTTGAATTGAGCAGCACCGCCACCCGCTTTCCTGCCTCGGCGGCCTGCAGCCGCTCGCGATTCTTCTGCTTCACGCGACCGAAGGCGTCGCCGCGATACGAGAGCGTAACCTTAGCCCCCGACTCATCTGCCATGGCGAGCGCCGCCTCGAGCGCGCTGTCGCCGCCGCCGACTACCAGCACGTGTTGCCCGCGATATTGCTCGGGGTCGATCAGGCGGTAGACCACCTTCGACTGCTCTTCACCGGGCACATCAAGCTTGCGCGGCGTACCGCGACGTCCGATTGCGAGCAGCACACAGCGCGTGCGGTATTCCTGCTTCGCTGTCCGGACGACAAAGCCCTTGCCGTCCGGCCGGATCGCTTCCATGCGCTCCGAGAAATTGACCTTGAGCCCGGTTTTCCCGAGAACGCCCTGCCAGAACTCGAGCAGCTTTTCCTTGCTGATTTCCCCCATCCTGACCTTGCCGATGATGGGCAATTGCACCGGAGCCGTCATCACGATCTTGTTCCGTGGATAGTGGTACACAGTGCCGCCGAATGCGTCCTCCTGCTCGACCGTGACGAATCGCAGCTTCTTTTCCAGTGCCCCGAGCGAGGCGGCCAGCCCCGCCGGTCCCGCCCCCACGATCACGACGTCGTAGGGAAAGGCACCATCGCGACGCTTGGCGATCTGCTCGATGGCCTGTCTGCCCTGGTCTACTGCCTTGCGGATCAACCCCATCCCGCCGAGCTCGCCGGCGATGAATATCCCGCGCACGTTCGTCTCGAAATGCGAATCGACCTGGGGAATGTCCATGCCGCGCTTGGCGGTTCCGAATACGAGCGCAATGGCATCGTGAGGACACGCGACTTTGCAGGCACCATGGCCAATACACTTGGCCGGGTCCACCAGGCGCGCCTTGCCGCCAATGATGCCGATGGCCTGTTCCGGGCAGGCACTGACACAAGCCTTCGAGCCGAGGCAGCGCTTGGGATCGATCACAGGATGCAGGGATGCTGGTTCGGTCAACCCGGACTCGACGGCACCCTTCCATGTGGCGACATGCTTTGCCTCGTGCCGGCGATGCCGACGGACATACCAGATCATTACCGCGATTAACGGCACGAGATACAGCGCGATCAGGAACGCGTCCGAGCGCAGCAGATTCATTGAGGCCTAGGTCCCGAAGAAGTTAGCGCAAAAAGCATAGCACCGGCTGAAACCTCACCGTCCCCGCCCAGCGCGCGATGCCGGCTCGGGCACGGCCGGAACGCCTCCAATTTCCGTGGAAAGGCATACAAGTCACGCCGCCCATCCGCTGGCCTATGCTTTCCGGCTGGAAGTCCCTGCAGCATTAGTGGAATAGGCCATAAATTACCTTTAAAGGTGGCACGAGCACGATTATTGCTTGGCTATCAACAGGGACCAGACCACGTCCGGCAGACCGTGCCGCCGACCCAACCTCGTATTCAAGAAGAACAACGCCAAGATGACCCATTTACAGACCTATGAACGACGCCCAGCAGCCGCGGCCAGCCCGTCCGAAAGCGCGAACCCGCCCGCGCGCCGTCCTGCATACGTGCTTCCTCTCGTCATCGGCATGGTCGTCCTCGGGATAGGATCCACCCGCGGCTACTACACGCCGGGGTCGGATTTCGGTTACTACATGGGAGTCGTGGGCGGCGTCATGATGCTGGCGCTGCTCCTCTACCCCCTGCGCAAGCATGTGCGCTTCCTACAATCTGCCGGCAGCATTCGCTACTGGTTCCGGCTGCACATGATGTTTGGAGTCGTCGGGCCGCTGCTCATTCTCTATCACTCCACTTTCACGATCGGCTCACTCAACGCCGGTGTCGCAATGGCGTGCATGCTGCTCGTCGCCGGAAGCGGAGTGCTCGGCCGGTTCATCTACCGCCGCATTCATCATGGTCTCTACGGGCGCCGGGCCAACCTCGACGAATTGCAGTCTGACCTGGGCATTCGCGAAGGCGAGGTCCGTTCAAAGTTTCACTTCGCACCACGCATCGAGGCGCAGCTGAAAGCCTTCGGGGAACTCGCGCACGAGCGCCCGCCGGGCGTGACCTCCGGCGCATGGCGCTTCCTCACCCTGGGATTTCGCGCCCGGCGCGTGCGCTCGCAGTGCATGCGGGAACTCAAGACCATCCTGCGCAAGAAGGCCAAGGAACGCGGCTGGGAGCGCGACAAGCTGCGCCGGCGCCTTGCGGCTGCCAACCAGATGCTCAAGACCTACCTCGACACCGCCCGCAACGCGGCCCAGTTCCAGGCTTACGAGCGAATGTTTTCGCTCTGGCACGTGTTGCACGTGCCGTTCGTCTTCATGCTCGTCATCAGCGGGGTGGTGCATGTCATCGCCGTGCACATGTACTGATCGCCCACGCCATGCGGCATTCGGGCTTTGCCATCTTCATGCTGCTTGTGTCGCTCTGCGCGCTGATGTCTTTCGCGCGCGCCGACACGGTCGAGAGCGTGCTGATGCCTGGCAAGGTAATCGCCGGCCATGCTGACCTCGAAACCGACTGCAAGCAGTGCCACGTCCGGTTCAACAAGAGCGCACAGAGCGGGTTGTGCCTCGACTGCCACAAGAAAGTCGCGCTCGATGCCATTCAGAAGCGCGGATTCCACGGTCGGCTCAAGGATCAGGACTGCCGCAACTGCCATACCGAACACAAGGGCCGGGACGCGAACATCGCGCCGCTCGATGAAGCCCGATTCGATCACCGTCTCACCGACTTTCCACTGCGGGGGGGACACGCCGGGGCCAAGATCCGCTGCCAGGACTGCCATAAGGCAGGCAAGAAGCATCGCGATGCTCCGTCTGACTGTGTTGCCTGTCATCGCAAGGACGATACGCACAAGGGCAAGCTCGGCAACAACTGCGCGGACTGCCATCGCGATACCCGCTGGAAAGACACGACCTTCGATCACAGCAAGACCCGCTTCCCGCTTACCGGCAAGCACAAGGACGTCGGCTGCCGTGATTGTCACAAGGACCCCAAGTTCAAGGGTGCGTCCACGCGCTGCGTGTCCTGCCACCGAAAGGATGATCAGAAGAACGGACACAAAGGCCGTTTTGGCGACAAGTGCGAGAGCTGCCACGTCGACCGTGAATGGAAGACCATCCGCTTCGATCATGATCGCGATACCAGGTATCCCCTGCGCGGCAAGCATCGCCTGGCCAAGTGCGCGAGCTGCCATACCGGAGACCTCTATCGAGACAAGCTCAAGAGCACTTGTGTTTCGTGCCATCGCAAGGACGATGACAAGAAGGGACACAAGGGCCGGTTTGGCGACAAGTGCCAGAGCTGCCATGTCGAGAAGGATTGGAGCATCTCGATCTTCAATCATGATCGGCAGACCAAGTATCCGTTACGCGGCAAGCACGCCCAGGCGAAGTGCAGCACCTGCCACACCGGCATTCTCTTCCGGGAGAAGCTCAAGACCGACTGTTTCTCATGTCACCGCAAGGACGACAAGCACAAGGGCCAGGAAGGACGGGAGTGCGGGCGCTGCCATACTGAACGCAGCTGGACCGATGCGCGCTTTGATCACGGACTCGCGCGCTTCCCGCTGTTCGGCAAGCATGTCAAGGTCAAGTGCAAGGATTGCCACCTCACGCCTGCTTTCAAGGATGCCAAGACCGAGTGCGTTGCCTGCCACCGCAAGGACGACGCGCACAAGCTGCGACTCGGAACGAAATGCGAGACCTGCCACAACGCGATCGACTGGAAGCGCTGGAAGTTTGACCACGACCGCCAGACGAGCTTCAGACTCGATGGCGGGCACAAGGGTGTCGATTGCCTTGCCTGCCATCGCCGGCCAATGGATCGCACGCTCAGCCTGTCCAGCAGCTGCGCAAGTTGTCATGACGACGACGACATTCACCGTGGCGGATTCGGTCGCGAGTGCCAGCGCTGTCACTACACGAGTTCGTGGAAGAAACTCCGGCCGGGCGCAAGCCTTTTGAACCGATGAGCAATCCCCAATGCTGCCTAACCAAGCTGTCCTCCTCTAGGAGAACCTCGGTATGAAGAACCTATTTGCGCGGCTGCGTCTGCCCCTGTTTCTGGGCGCCGTATTGATGCTCTCGACCGTTGCATTGCTTTCAGCCCTCGCACCCGCGACGAGCGCCGTGGCCGCCGATAGCAGAGCCGCCAGCGTGTCGGACCATCTAAACACAGGCTTCGCGTTGCTCGGTCGGCACGCGCAGATCGAGTGCCAGGAATGCCACGTGGGAGGAACGTTCAAGGGCACGCCGCGCCAGTGCCAACTCTGCCATGTTCAGGGCAGCCGCACGGCGCAAACCTTCAAGCCGGTCAACCACGTGCAGACAGTCCGGCCTTGCCAGCTATGCCATATCTCGACCGTTACCTGGTCGGGCGCACGCTTCCAGCACGTTGACATCGCGCCGGGCAGCTGCATGAGTTGCCACAACGGTGGAACCGCTTCCGGCAAGCCTGGCAATCACGTACCCACTACAGCAAGCTGCGACAGCTGCCACCGCACCAGCGCGTGGATTCCTGCGGGCTTCAATCATGTGAGCGTCGCGCCCGGCACCTGCAACACGTGCCACGCCAGCACGCCGAAGCCGTCCAATCACCCGATTACCACCGCCTCGTGTGACCAGTGCCATCGCACCACGGCCTGGCTGCCGGCGACGTTCAGTCACACCGGCGTCGCGCCGGGCACCTGCAACACGTGCCACGCCAGCACGCCGAAGCCTTCCAATCACCCGGTCACCACCGCCTCGTGTGACCAGTGCCATCGCAC
>DKBM01000084.1:159-6710 GCA_002451215.1 Proteobacteria bacterium UBA6900 | reverse complement strand
GCGCCAGCGCCGCAGCGCCACCGGAATCACGCGACTCACCCCCGGATGCAGACGCGGGATATCGGCAAAACCCTCTTCGACCACCCACTCGATGCGGGCATCGGGTGCATTGGCGTGAATGTCGGCAACGACAGGAAGATTGTGAACGACGTCCCCGAGCGATGAGGTCTTGATCAGCAGCACGCGGGACATGCCCGAATTTTCGCATAGAATACCGTCATGACCGAACCGCTGTCCGCGGTGATTATTACCTGCAACGCCGCAAGCCAACTTGACGCTTGTCTCGCGAGCGTTGCCTTTGCCGATGAGCTTGTCGTGGTGGACTCGGGCAGTACCGACGATACCGTCGCTATTGCCGAGCGACACGGCGCGCGCGTAATTCACCAGGAATGGCTGGGTTATGGGGCACAAAAGCGCTTCGCCGCCGCCCAGGCCAGGCACGACTGGGTCCTGTCGCTCGACGCCGATGAACGGGTCAGCGACAAGCTGCGCGAGAGCATCCGGCACGAGCTCGCCACGCCGCGCTTTTCCGCCTACCAATTTCCGCGCCGCAACCGCTTCATGGGCCGCTGGTTGCGCCACGGCGAGGGGTATCCAGATTGGTCGTTGCGGCTCTTCGACCGCCGCCACGCGAACTGGTCGGAAGACCCCATCCACGAAAAGGTGGTTGCGCCGGGGCCGGTGGGCCGCCTGTTCGGCGACTTGCTGCACGAATCAGAGCAAGGGATCGCCGACTATCTCGCCAAGCAGAACCGCTATACCAGCCTGCAGGCCGAACAGCTCTACGCGCGCGGCAAACGCGTCGGCATGGGCAAACTTGTTTTCAACCCGCTTCTGCGATTTGTGAAGTTCTACTTCTTTCGGGTGGGATTCCTGGATGGCGTTCCCGGTTTCATACATATTGTAATTGGCTGTTTCAATAGCTTCGGCAAGTACGCCAAGCTCATCGAGCTTGCACTTCGCAAGCGCTGACCCGCTCCGGCGCCTGACAGCGCGCACGCCTGCACCCGAAGAAAGCATTTGTGTGTCTGTGCCCGGCGCCACAAGGCAGTGCGCGTCACGACCGAATATCGCTCGGCCATTGGAGACGGCTCAAACTGCCTCTACCTGAATTACTTTTGAACCTGCAGATGGAATGAAATGCTGTTCGCCGGAAATATGAACGCAAAATGCTTTTCATATTTATGGTGAGAAAGAGCGAACAGACCACGCGCGATGTGCGAAAGCGGAAAAGATCTGCCGAAATCGATTCTTCTTTCCACCATGCTGAATCGTTTGGTGGAATAGAAATTCGAGTGCTTTGTATCCTCGACGAAATATTCCATAGAGTCGTATGCCAGGTGGCGAATATGGGTTGGATCCTGATACGAATAAAGGCTTGAAAAGTGCGGGGTCGTAATCACCACGTCGGCTCTGCTTTTGCCGACTCTATGTATCTCCTCCATTAGACCCACGACGTTGGGCACATGCTCAATGACATTCCTGCAAAGGATTACTTCATAAGTATCGTCGGGAATGGGGTACGGAAATACATTCAAGTCATGCATGATATCGGCGACGCTGTTCGCGGCGTAGTCAATGCCATCCGCGCCTTGGAACTTGTTACGGCCGCAGCCGACGTCGAGAACCCTGCGTCCTGCAGCCAGTTTCACAATTTCCGCCGTGTTCATTATCCAGTTCTCCTCTCGCGCCAGTCCGGATTACATGAATCTATTTGTGTTTGTACCGTGACAGCAATAAGTCGCAAGCATCTCTTGCCATCTCCAGGGTAATTGCCTGCATGCACAGGTTACTATTGCACTCACGTACGCTTCTGACACAACGCTTCATCCAGCTGATTTCGCGCTTGAAAAGCAGCTTCTGATCGCGGCACGGAAAATCGGCAATGGTAACCGGAACGAAGGGGCTTTCTCGCCAAAAATCCCCGGCGCCAGAAAGCACGGTACAGCCAGGGCCAAACAACGTGACGGTCGGTGTACCGACAACTCGCCCGAGGTGCGATACCCCCGTGTCAGGGCAAACAAGCAACGCCGCGTGTNNCTCCAGCCATTTTTCACCACCCCAGAAACGCAGTGGGTTGCGAGCGCCAACGTGTAACACACAATACGGCGACGCCGGGAGGTCGAACGGCGCGCATTCGGGTTGCGGCCAAACGTCCGGCTGGTAAGGCAGCGGGGGAGCGCCATCGATCAACCCCGCCACCATATCTCCCCACGCCGCCGGTCGATCCGGATACGGCACGCTCTGGTTCACCGGCCAACTCTTGTAGGCGGGTCGGTCTCCCGCGAAGGCTACTATCCACTTGGAGCCAAGCGCCAAGGCCAACCAGCTGAAGCGATTGTCGCCGGGCACGATTGCAAGGTCGAAGCCCCCGACCCGTTTTAGGGCGATCAAGGTTTCGGTATCGCGCGGGTCATAAGGCACGGCCGTGATTCTGTATGGCGGATTCACATACAGTGGAAAAATGTTCTTCGGCACCGTCATGACGATTTCGGCCCGTGGATACATTTGCCGCAACTTCGCCAGTAACGGCGTCAGCGTCAGCGTGTCGCCAAGTAATAGATGATGCGCGACCAGAATCCTTTCGGGATGAGAATCAGGTCGGTGCTTGCCCGCAAGCTTCAGACGCTGCCACAGGGCCAGCAAGACAACCAAGATGCGCGATGGGGTCCGTGCACTCATGACGCAACACGAACTCTCTGAAACAAAGCCTCCATCTTGTCCAACATGCCGCCAATGTCGAAATTGGTCCGGGCAAATTGGACGGCGGCCGAGCCCAGCTTGTGCCGTAGCGGCGGACTGCTCAGCAGACGCTCAATCGCAGCGCGCAGACAACCCACACAATGTGGCTCAACCAGGAGTCCGGTCACTTCGTTGGAAATGGCCTCCGCAATGCTGCCGATTGGTGTGGTCACCACCGGCAATTCACACGCCATGGCCTGCAGAATCGCCTGGGGTACGCCTTCGTTGGCGTAAGAAGGCAGGACGAAGACGTCCATGGCCTGCAGCCACGGCAGCACGTCCCGCTGGTTTCCCGTCAGGATTGTGCGGTCGCCCAGTTTTAGCGCCTGCAGCTGTGACTGGATAGCATTTCGCTGGGGCCCGTCGCCGACAATCACGAGTCGGGCCGCCTGGTCCTCGAGCTGCGCGAACGCCTCGATCAGATAGCGGTGTCCCTTCCAACTGCGCATTGTCGCGACGATACCGATCAAGGGGGCCTCGGCCGGCAAGTGCAGCTGCCGACGAGCCACTGCCCGATCACCCGGCGCGAAGCGAGTGGTGTCGATACCCGTGGGTACCGAGGTGATGCGCGCCGGATCGAACCGATTCTCGCGAATCAGCTGTTCACGCAAGGCCGAGCCGGTTGTCACGATGTGCCGTGTGGCGCGCTGATAGAGCCAACGCGTTGGAAAGTTGTTGGGAATCGGTGCCGAAATATGACGTGTACGCACTATTGGTGGCTGTCCGTGTGTCCCCAGACACGCCAGTGCGGCCAGCCAACTGTCGCCCGAGCTATGCGTGTTCACCACGTCGACACTATTTTTTGCCAACCAGGCGCGCATCGCCAGAACACCGGAAATATTCTTGCGCCCGATAGGCAGCGCCACGGCATGCACGCTGAAGCGCCCGGCTTCCTGATAGATACGAGCCTCGGGGGGACAAAGCAGCGTAATGTCATGGCCACGCTGCTGCATTCCGGCTGCTTCAGTCAGGATGCGCAGCTCCTGACCTCCCCACGCTGTCGAGGCCTCGGTATGCACAATACGTAGAGTTTTCGGCACGGCGGCATCCGTCACTGGTTCATGATCTTCGCTTCAGGTTCCAATCGGCGCTGTGTTCCCGGTACGCTTGGCATAGAGATATCGCGCGCGGTTCTGACGATCGGGTCGTTCAACAACAAAGTCAGTGGCTTCAAGAAATGGCTGCCGGCTTCTAGATCTTGTCAGGACCATTCGGGCCGCGAGCCTCAAACCCCTCGTTGAAGGACGCGAATTTCCGATTCGTTTGCAGCCAAAGCTTCGCATATGAGTAGTAACCGATGGTTCAGGCGCTCCGGACCTGCGTGGAGTACATTGGCTGCAAGAGTCCCGCATGCGCGGAATCGCGCAATGACCATATCGCTAGCAGTCCCACAAGAAACATGAACTGCTGAAACACATGGTCATAATTCGGGGTATCCACAACCATGCGAACGCCAAACCCGGCCGTGACAAGCAACAGAACCAGCCCGTACACGCTACCATCGAATCGGTAACGGCGCAGTCCAATATGGGCAACGCTGGCCAGGAACATGCACCAAAGAAGGACGCCTGGAATACCGGCGCCGATAGCCAAGTCCAGCCAGCCACTGTGCGAGCTCCCGTTTATGTCGCCGCCACCCTTCGAGAGGAGTGCGCGCCCGAAAGCTTCACGACCGTAACCGACGCCCAACGGGTTCTCCGAGGCAAGGATGATGCCCTCCTTGGCCCACGCGATGCGCATATAGTTCGAATGGCTGACCTCCGTGCCGTCCGCGTGCTTTGGCAACGGGTACTTGCGCTGATCAAGCCAGGCCTTGTGCGTCGTGGTATCAAGCGCAATCGGTATGTCCCGAAAGAGCTTCGACGTACGTGGATCCTCGCTGAATCCCCAAACAGCGGCAAGCAATACTCCTGCCCCAACCAGCATGGCAACCCCCAACGCCCTCCGCGACGTTGCACGGGACGGATGTTCGCGCCAATAAAGCACGATCAGCAGACCAAGCACGCAGCTCAGCTCGACGATCGCATTTCGTGTCGAAGCAAACGCAAATGCAACAATCCCCGCACCCAATAGCGTCGCAAACACCCAATGCGGCACGGCCAGCACGCCGCGTCTGCGATTCAATCGCAAGTAGGCTTCCGCGAAAAGTAGGGTAAGGAACATCAATACCACGTGGTTCGAATAGCCAACATGCTCCGAAAATCCCGCGAGCCGAGCCGGTATCTGTCCGGTTCGTGCCCACTGAAGGATGCCGGTGATATCAATGTAAATCACGTGCAACGCCAATGCGGCGATGATGATGCCAACGACAAGGTAGCGGGAGATCGGCCGAGAACCGGATGAGGCCGCGCCAACAAGCAATCCGAGAACAAGTGCCAAGGTTACCTTGAGCCAATCCTCATGAATCTCCTCTAGGCTCCATACGGTGTGATTCGATATGAACAATGCGACAAACGGCAACCAAACCATTAGCGCCAGATAGATTCTCACGGGGATCGCAAGTCCCGAAAGCAGCGGCGGTTCATCCTTTCGAAAGACCAGGATTCCGAACTGGAGGAGACACAGGACTAGCAGTGCATTTCTTATACCGGTGGTGTGTGTCACGGGCCAGACAAAGAACAGGACGGCGAGGGTCGCCACGGCGAGCCAAGTCCACAACTGTGTGAATTGGAACAACTTCATCGTCATACGTACAAGGGCGGGCGAGAGAGGTAATCGGGTGCCAATGATCTACTCGAATTGCCCTCCGCAACCGCTCGGCGCTCGTACCATTGGGCGAATGGGTTCTTCATGTCGCGACTTATCGTTTGTTCTTGCGCAGGTACGATTCGTGACTATTCGCTATTCACAGTGGCTTGTGCTTCTGGTGCTCCACGGCGCGACAGTGCGCCGTCTCGGCGCGAGGCACGCGCTCGAAATCGATCGCGACCGGATCTGGCAGGCTCGTACCTGCGGCCAGCTGATGCAGGCAGACGGGATCAGCGCAGCTGGAGATGTCGCACAGGTAGCCCTCGAGCCCGGGCACGCGCAGCGGCATGACACGCGTTTGCCGGTCGACAACGCGCTCGGGGGGAGTCGGTCCGAACAGGCCCAGGGACGGAACGCCGAGCGCATCGGCCACGTGCAGCGGACCGGAATCAACGCCCACGAACAGATCGGCGCTTCGAAGGAGCGTAATAAACTGCTCGGAATCACGCCGGCTCTTGCCGAACAGGAAATGCGCGGCCGATAGACCGTTGACCGCGCCCGTTTCATGCGGGAACAACGCGAAGGTAGTGTGCGCACCGGGAAAACGCGCCTCCAGGAGTTTCAGCAGTCGCGCTGCATCCTCAGCCGACAGGCTGCGACGCTGATCCGTTGAGAACGGCGCAACCACGATCTGTCGGACGCCGCCGACCGGCCCGGGATGCGATTCGATTGGTGGGTCTGGCAGGTGGAGGTACTCCCGCACTCGTTGATAGTGGTTGCGCCATTTAGTCGTCGTGGCAAAGTCAGTGAAAAGGTAGAAGCGCCGTGCGAAGCTGATCAGCGCCTGCGATTCCTTGCCGTAACTCCACGGATTGAAGCCGAGGTCCGGTGGATCGCGCCGAAGATCGAAGAACAACCTTGCGATAGTCACTGCGCTGCGACGCTTGTCGAGCGCATAGTGCTTGACGTTGGAGCGAATGATGGCTTGCGCATATGGCAGGGCCTGTGGGGTCGTTACCAACGTGCAGCGCTTGTCCGGATGGCGGCGCAAGAACTCCTCGAGCACCTTGAAGGTAATCACGCTATCGCCGTAGCGCGAAAAGACGGTGAACAGCACGGAG
>DKBM01000084.1:0-125 GCA_002451215.1 Proteobacteria bacterium UBA6900 | reverse complement strand
GCCATGTGCCCGGCGAGCGCCACTCGATCGAGAGCGTCACACACAAACCCATTCTTTCCTTCCACAAGCAGCTCGGCGGCTCCCGACTTGTGGCTGGTCACGAGCGGCAGGCCAGCGGCCATGGC
>DKBM01000106.1:0-8694 GCA_002451215.1 Proteobacteria bacterium UBA6900 | reverse complement strand
GTGAAGGTCTTCACCAGGCCGGTAGCGCGAAGGATGTGCTCGGCGGCACTCATTCGTAGCGCAGCGCTTCGGCTGGCTGCACTTGCGAGGCCCGCCACGCCGGATAGATGGTGGACACGAACGCCAGCACGAGCGACACACCGGATATCCAGCCGACATCCGCCCACTGCAGATCGGTCGGTACCTCGCTAATGAAATAGACCTCGGGCGAAAGAAAGCGGGTGTTGAACAGCCACTCCAGAAAGCGAACCACGTCCGGAACGTTCAGTGCAAGCAAGACCCCAACAATGGTGCCGATCAGTGTGCCACCAACGCCGATGAGACTGCCCTGCACCATGAAAATGCCCAGAATGCTGCGCGGGCTCGCGCCGAGCGTTCGCAGGATGGCGATGTCGGCGCGTTTTTCATTCACGGCGACGACCAGCGTTGAGATCACGTTGAACATCGCCACGGCCACGATCAGCAGCAGGATGATAAACATGATGGTCTTTTCGAGACGCAGCGCCCGGAACCACGCGCCGTGCTCGCGCGTCCAGTCGCGCGCCCGGTAGTCCGGACCCAGCTGGGCACCGATTTCTTCAGCCACGCGTGGCGCCCGATCCATGTCCGCGAGCTTGAGGCGGACGCCACTCACTTGCGCGCCGTACTGGTAGAGCCTGGCCGCGTCATCAAGATGAATGAGCACATGCCCCACGTCATACTCGTACATGTCGAGACGAAAGATGCCGACCACCTTGAATCGCTTGAAGCGCGGCAGGAGGCCCGCCGGCGTCGCCTGTGCCTGTGGCACGACCAGGGAAACCTGTGAACCGACATCGAGGTCGAGTTTCCAGGCAAGCGCCGATCCGATCACAATCCCGAACTCACCGGGTTTCAGTGCGTCAAGACTCCCGCCAACGAGCTTCCCCGCGATCTCGGAGACGTGACGTTCTTCTTCGGGCAGCACACCGCGCGCGATCACGCCACTCACGCCCTTGCCGCGCGCCACCAGTCCCTGGCCGAGAATATAGGGAGCGGTCGCAAGTACTTCCGGATTCTTTTTCACCCGCTCCGCCACAAGCGGCCAGTCGCTCAGGCGACCGCTGGGCCCGGTGACGGTGACGTGCGCAACGAAGTTGAGAATGCGTGCACGCACCTCATTGCCGAAGCCGTTCATGACCGAAAGGATCGTGATTAATGCCGCGATGCCGAGCGTAATGCCGGCCATGGAAATCGCGGAGATGAAGGAAACCAGCCGATAGCGGCGCCGCGCGCGCGTATAGCGCCAGCCGATTGCGAATTCGAGGGGTTGCCACACGCGACTCATGGGCCGCGCATTAAACCACAGCCGGGTGACACTCGAAACCGCTGCTCCATCGATTCAGGGTGCCTGCGTCTTGCCGAGTCGGCGCAGCGCTGCCCGCAGCGCCGGATCGTTCACATCTTCCGCGAGATGTTCAATCTGCGCGCGGACGTCTCGCGGAATACGGCTCTCACCGCGCTTTGGCGTGGGGCGGCGTGCGGCGGACTGTGCTGACGGCGGTACCACGCGTACCCGCACCTCGCGCAGTTCATCGAAGCCGGGCAGCTGGCGAAGCTGGCGTAGCAGTTCCATCTGGTGCTGGCGCAGACGGCTGGCCCAAGCCGGGCTGTCGGCGACTACCTCGAGGCTCCCATGGCGAAGACTGCCGGGGCGGACATGGTCGGCGAGCGGCGACTGTACGCACTGATGCCAAATCGAAGTGAGGCGCGCCGATTCGTCGAGGTGTTCATGCAGGCGCTTCACCAATGCGGGTGGTAGAAGCGCGGCGATACTGCGAGGACCACGGGGCGTCATGGGCAGACAGTACCGAGCCGCGTGGGCGGCGTCAAAGTCGGTTGGATACCGCCTTCCCCGTGGCTTGCCGGAGATCAGGTAACATCATGGCGCGTGAATGAACCGATGATCGATATTGCAGACAATCTCGCGCGCGTGCGCGAGACAATCGACGTGGCCACCGTGAAGGCGGGACGGGCGCTGCACGAGGTGCGGCTGGTCGCGGTCTCGAAGAACCATTCCATTCGGGCGATCGCGGCCGCGGTTGCCGCCGGCCAGCACCTGTTTGGCGAAAACACTACGCAGGAAGCGTTGCCCAAGATCGCGGCGCTCGCCAACAGGGAAATCGAGTGGCATTTCATCGGCCACCTGCAATCAAACAAGGCGAAGCTTGTGCCCGGCCAGTTCCGCTGCCTGCATTCGCTGGACAGTCTTCGGCTTGCCCAGCGCCTTGCGCGGTTTGCGGCCGAGCGGGAAGCCACGCTCGATGTGCTAATCGAGGTCAACGTCACGCGCGATCCAGCCAAACATGGCGTCGCACCGGAAGCGGTTGCGCCGCTCCTGGAGTCACTGCTGCGGGAATCTCTCCCGGCCCTTCGTCTGCGTGGCCTGATGACGATTGGCCCCTACCCCGCCGATGAATTGACGCTGCGTAAGAGCTTTGCGGTGGTGCGCCGGCTGCGCGAGGACTGCGCCGCTCGGTTGGCGCTTGTGAACTTCAACGAACTTTCAATGGGCATGAGCAGTGACTATGCCGAGGCCATTGCCGAGGGCAGCACGCTGCTGCGAATTGGTACGGCGATTTTCGGCGAGCGGTACTACCCCTAGCGCCCCCACGCTGCTGGCGGCTGTTCCCGGCGCCGACTATCTTTAGGAGCGTCGCAACCCGGTGCACGGATCGCCATGAACAAGAACTTCGGTATCCTACTCAGCAACCTCGAAATCGTCCCTGGCCGCAAGATCAACAAGCATCTCGGGCTGGTGCAGGGCAGTACGGTCCGCGCCAAACACATTGGTCGCGACTTCATGGCGGGTCTCAAGAACGTCGTNNTTCTCCACCTCCTCAATCACCCAGGGCGCCGCGGAACTCTTCGCTTACGGCACAGCGGTGGTCCTGGAGTAGCGTCATGAACGACCTAAAGCTGAATCTGGCCATATTTGGCACCCTGCTGTTGATCGGATTTGTGTTCGGTCAACTCGCCGAGCGTCGCCACTATCGTGCGATCCGCGAGCGCGAAGCAAAGCTGCGCGGTCTGTTGCTGGTGCAGACGCGTTTTCCGCCCATGTTCACGAACCCGCCCCGTACCCAGCTCGTTACGGGGAACGTCGTGATCTCGGTCGATTACTTCAAGGTCGTAGTCGCCGGCCTCAAGTCGCTCGTGGGCGGGCGCATGACGCCCTACGAGTCGCTCGTTGACCGCGCAAGGCGCGAGGCCATCCTTCGTATGAAGGAGCAGGCGCGCCGCCTCGGCGCCACCATGATCTTCAACAGCAAGTTCGAGCTCGTATCGCTCTATAAGGGTGCGCAAAACACGGTTCAATCGGTCGAGGGTCTCGCCTATGGCACCGCCCTCATCCCCGCGCGTCCCCCAGGTAGCTGACCCTGCGCTACGAAAACCCCAAGATCCCGGAAGGGATCAACGTTTCGCACGATCACCCGCTCAAGGAGTTCCTGATCCTCGCGGGCGGTATCCTTGCCGCTACAGCCGTGATCGTTGCGGTGCTTGCCTACTTCGCGCAGTCGCTCGCACGCTTCATTCCCTATCACTATGAGACCCAGATTGCCAATCAGTACCGCGCCATGTATCCGCCGCGCACGGAGGTTACCGAATACCTCCAGCAACTCGTAGATCACTTGGCAGTCGCACAGGAACTGCCGGCTGACATGCGCCTCACGGTGCACTATGTAGATAAGGACACGATCAATGCCTTCGCCACCGTGGGCGGACATATCGTGGTGTTTCGCGGTTTGCTGGAAAAGATGCCAAACGAGAATGCGCTGGCGATGGTTCTCGCGCACGAGATCGCGCATGTGAAACACCGCCATCCAATACAGGCCCTGGGGCGTGGCGTGGTCGTGGGTCTCGCGCTCAGTATCGTGACCGGCGCTACCGGTAACCAGTCACTTGGGAGCGTCCTTGGGGACGCCGGCCTGCTTACCATTCTTTCCTTCAATCGCGCGCAGGAGGAAGAAGCGGACCTCACCGCGATCGTTACCCTCGACCGTTACTACGGGCACGTCGCCGGCGCGGACACGTTTTTCGAGATCGTGGAGCAATTGCCCCAGCGCGCCGGCAAAGAAAAAATTCCGACATTCCTCAGCACCCACCCGCTCAGCCATAAACGCATCGAACGCTTGCACGCCATCGCGCAGAAGAATGGATGGGCCTTCGATCGGGCGGCGGTTCCGTTGCCTGATGCCGTGCTGGCGAGTCTCGCACCGGTACCTCAAAGTGAATAGATGATATCGAGTTGTCGGACGGGTTACGCGTCTCTGGCCCGTCCTGCAGAGCATGCGCCATGCAATTAGGGCTTGCCTAATCTAGCTGCAAGGTAGGCACCAAGCGCAATGAGTAGCCCGCCCCCCCATTCTCGCGCGGTGACAATTTCATCGGTTAGCAGTTGTTGCGACACCGCGCCGGCGATGAGTTCGACCAGAACAATTACTGCCGAGCGCTGGACCGGCAGGTGCGTGACGCCATATTGCACCATGAGCGTCATCAGCAGGATGCCGAATAAACCAAGCAACGCCGCGCCGCCGAACACCGGCAGGCCAATGGGTGGCCTTGGCAGTTGCAGCGCCATCATTATGATTGTCGCCAGTACGACGACGCCGAGCCATACGGCCGCCGCCTTTGCCCAAACCGATACCGCTTCCACGCGACGTGTCGTGACGATTGACAGCGCGAAAGCCATTCCCGAACTGAGCGCCATCCATTCGGCCGTGCCCTGCGGCAAGGGCAGACCCAGCGCGGGGTTCCAAAGCATCAGCATCGCACCCGACATGGCGATGACGAGACTCATCCATGCGAGTCGCGAGAGGCGCTCTCCTAGCCACCACCAGCCGAGCAGAGTTGCCCATAACGGCGAGAGATAGAACAACAGCAGCACGCGCAGGATGTTGCCGCCCAGCACCGCCTCGACGAAGGCAATGTTGGTCCAGCCGGCGGCGAGCATAAGCAATGCCATGAGCCAGGGGTGATGGCGAAACTCGGCGAAGCACCGCCACGTGCGTGGCAGGCTCGCGACCAACGCCGTGCCGTAGAGGATCAGCGTGAGCCACAGCCCGCTCAGGCCCTCGCCCTCCAGCAGGCGCATCGGATACCAGATGACGCCCCAGAGGGTGGCTCCGGCGAGCAGGCTCAGGACCGCCAGCGTGCGGTGAGTTTCAATGGATGGCATTTACCGCTTTCCGTATAATTCTTGTTTTCCGACAACGGCTTTCACATGAATTCCCGGCTCGCGAGCCTGCAACCCTACCCCTTCCAAAGGCTCGCCAAGCTGATACAGGGTGTCCAGCCGCCCGCCGACAAGGCGCCGATTCGCCTCTCCATCGGCGAGCCGCAGCATGCCGCACCGTCCTTTGTATTGGAAGCGCTGCGCGACAATCTCGCTGGCCTTTCCGTCTACCCGCTCACAAAGGGTTCGCCGGAATTGCGCCAGGCGATCGCGCACTGGGCGAACCAGCGCTTCCAGCTTGCGCGTCAGCCACTCGACCCGGAACGCCATTTACTTCCCGTAGCTGGAACGCGCGAGGCATTGTTCTCCATTGCGCAGGCAGTCGTGGATCGGCGTTCGCACGCCGAGCAGCCAGTCGTGCTGATGCCGAACCCGTTCTACCAAATCTACGAGGGCGCCGCGTTGCTTTCCGGCGCGCGACCATTTTTTCTGAACACGACCGATGCCAACGGTTATCGGATGGATTTCTCCCGCGTGCCGGCGGAGCTGTGGGAGCAGGTGCAACTTGTGTACGTCTGCTCGCCCGGCAATCCAACCGGCGCGGTGCTCGGGCATGACGACTTCGCGGCGTTGCTCGAACTTGCAGAGCGCCATGATTTTCTGATCGCTTCGGACGAGTGTTATTCCGAGCTGTACTTCGACGAGACCAGGCCGTCGGTGGGACTCCTGCAGGTCGCGGCTGCGCTCGGTGTGCCGAACTATCGCCGCTGCCTCGTGTTTCACAGTCTTTCGAAGCGCTCCAACCTTCCCGGGCTGCGTTCGGGTTTCGTGGCGGGCGATGCTGCAGTGATCGAAGCCTATGGTCACTACCGCACGTACCACGGCTGCGCTCTGCCGCCGCCGACGCAGGCGGCGAGCGTTGCCGCCTGGAACGACGAGGTGCACGTGCGGGACAACCGTCGCCAGTACCGCGAGAAGTTTGACGCGGTACTGCAGATCCTGGAGCCGGTGCTGCCGGTCGACCGTCCCGAGGCAGGTTTCTATCTGTGGCCCAGGACCCCGCAGGACGACGAGACCTTCACGCGCGAGCTGTATGCACGCGAAAACGTGCTGGTGCTGCCGGGCAGCTATCTCTCCCGCCACGCACAGGGCATGAACCCGGGCGCGGGACGGGTGCGCATGGCACTGGTGGCGCCACTCAAGGAGTGCGTCGAGGCCGCACGTCGCGTCAGGAATTATGTAGAATCGCTTTAATTTCGAGGCCAGGAATCAAGATATGAGTGACATCCAGAGCATCATCACGGAAGCCTTTGAGCGGCGCGCGCAGATTACGCCGCGCAACGTCGACACGCTGGTCAAGGACGCCGTTTTTGAAGCCATCAACCTGCTCGACTCGGGCAAGGCGCGCGTGGCCGAAAAGAAGGGCAAGGACTGGGCGGTGAACGAGTGGCTGAAGAAGGCGGTGCTGCTCTATTTCCGCATCGAAGACAACCAGTTCATCAAGGGCGGCTACACCAATTATTGGGACAAGGTGCCGTCCAAGTTCGCCGACTACAATTCCAAGAACTTCCGCGACGGCGGCTTTCGCGTGGTACCGCCGGCCGCGGTGCGCAAAGGTGCCTACATCGCGCCGAGCGCGGTGCTGATGCCCTCCTACGTCAACATCGGAGGCTACGTGGATGAAGGAGCCATGGTCGATACCTGGGCCACGGTCGGCTCCTGCGCACAGATCGGCAAGAACGTTCATCTTTCCGGGGGCGTCGGTATCGGCGGCGTGCTGGAGCCAGTGCAGGCCACGCCGACCATCATCGAGGATAACTGCTTTATCGGTGCGCGCAGCGAAATCGTGGAAGGCGTGATTGTGGAGGAAGGCGCGGTGATCTCGATGGGCGTCTACATCGGCAAGAGCACCAAGATCTATAACCGCGAAACCGGAGAGGTGATTTATGGCCGTGTGCCAAAGGGCTCGGTGGTGGTTTCCGGCAATCTGCCATCCTCGGACGGAAAGTACAGCCTCTACTGCGCAGTGATCGTGAAGCAGGTCGACGAAAAGACCCGCTCCAAGGTTGGCATCAACGAGCTGCTGCGAGACATCTAGCGACACCGCCAAGCGGCACAAAATAGGCTTCGGCTGACTAGCCGGACGTTACCCATGAGCACCGTTCTCACTGACCGCACCCTTGCACTGGCCCAGGAGCTGATTCGCCGGCCGTCCGTTACGCCGCGCGATGAAGGCTGTCAGGAGTTAATGATCAGTCGCCTCGAGCCCCTCGGCTTTGACGTGGCACGCCTGCGCTCTGGCGACGTGGACAATTTCTGGGCGCAGCGCGGGAACGCGAAGCCCCTGGTGGTGTTCGCTGGCCATACCGACGTGGTTCCGCCCGGCCCGCGTGATGCCTGGCTGAGTGATCCGTTCGAGCCGACCGTGCGCAGCGGCCTGCTGTATGGGCGGGGTGCGGCAGACATGAAGGGATCTCTCGCGGCGTTCATTACGGCAATCGAGGAGTTTGTGGCGCGCCATCCGGAACATGGCGGCGCCATTGGCCTGCTTGTTACTTCCGATGAGGAAGGCCCGGCGGTCGACGGCACGGTCAAGGTGATGGAATGGCTGCGGGGGCGCGGTATTCAGATTGAACATTGCGTGGTGGGCGAGCCGTCGTCTGTGGAGCATCTCGGGGACGTCATCAAGATCGGGCGCCGTGGATCGCTGAACGGACTTCTCACCATCCACGGCAAGCAGGGTCACGTCGCCTACCCGCATCTCGCGGTAAATCCTATCCATCTCGCCGGCCCGCTAATCTCGGAGCTGGTGCGGACCGAATGGGACGACGGCAACGACGACTTTCCCGCCACGAGCTTTCAGATTTCAAACGTACACGCAGGCACCGGCGCGGAGAACGTCATTCCCGGCTCGATGGGCATCCGGTTCAACCTCCGTTTCTCCACGGCTGTGACTGATGCCGAACTGCGCAAGCGGTTCGAAGATGTATTGCGGCGTCATCAGCTTTTCTACGAACTGACCTGGAAGCTCTCCGGGCAACCCTTCCTGACGCGTGGCGAGACGCTGGTCAACGCCGTGCGTGAGGCCGTGCGTGCGGAGCTAGGCTGTGATCCCGAGCGTTCAACCAGCGGCGGGACCTCTGATGGGCGTTTCATCGCGCCAACCGGGGCCGAGGTAATCGAACTAGGGCCACGCAATGCGACCATCCATCAGGTGAACGAGTGTGTGGCGGTGGCTGATCTTGGGCGACTTTCGGGAGTCTATGTTCGAGTCCTTGAGGGGTTGTTGGTTAAGCNNTTACTTACCTCGCGCCAATTTTCAAAAGAACAACAACTTCGCACGCTATACTCAAAGCCATGCCACGCGGCCGCGCCCAAGGCGGGTTTTTCCGAAATTCCTGGTTCCTCGCCCACCTTCCGACTTTCGTTGTCCCCACGGCCTCTGCAGCCCCGATCGCGTTATTCGCGCCGGGCACTGCAGTCCAGATTGCAATAGGTAC
>DKBM01000105.1:0-60787 GCA_002451215.1 Proteobacteria bacterium UBA6900 | reverse complement strand
GCACCGATCAGGTTGAGCGTGAAGAAGCGCAATCGCGGGATGCCGGCAGACCCCACCACGAATGGCGTGACGTTACGCAGACCGTAGTAGAAACGGAACGTCAGGATAAGCCAGTACTGGTGCCGGTGAAGGTGCTTGTAGACTCTCTGCGCCCCCTCCTGCCACGACAGGCGCTTCCTGATGATCTTCGGCCCCCAGTGTCGGCCGATATAGAACCAGGTCTGGTCGCCGCCGAAACTTCCGGCCAGCGCCACGAGGGCAACCAGGTTGATGTCCAGAAAACCAAGATGTGCCGCAATACCCGCCAGTATGACGATTGTCTCACCCTCGATGAAGGTGATCAGCAGAATCGCCCAGTAGCCGTAGTTCGCAACGAGTTCTTCGAGTGACATGTGATAAGTCTGTGACGGCTTGACAGCAGGGACAAAAAAGCCCCGTTCAGTGACGGGGCTTTGGGGAATCTGTTGTTGTCTCCCTAGTGGAAAGCTACGAATATCTGGTTGTTGTTTTAGCGCGGGACGACCCGCGTTGCCTGTCTGCCCTTGGGTCCCTGGGTGTGCTCAAACTCGACATTCTGCCCCTCGGTGAGTGTCTTGTAGCCTTCCGACTCAATGGACGAGAAGTGCACAAAGACATCTTCGCCGCCGTCGGTCGGAACGATAAAGCCATATCCCTTGGCGTTGTTGAACCACTTGACGGTACCAGCCTGCATAGCAACTCCTTACCTAGTGTGAACGGAAAACATGTCACCCGTATGGCAGTCGCCCCACACAAGGCAACGCCTCATCCTACGTCAAGTCCCCCGCGCAACTCAATCGTCCGGCCCCGGGCGCCGGGTTCGCCGCCGCTTTACCTCGCCATGACGACGCTTGGCCGAAAGACGCCGCGCTTTCACCGCGCGGCTCACCCGGGTCGCCTTGCGCGGCTTTGGGCGCCGGTTCAGGCGCGCCAGCCGCTCGATCAGCCGATCCAGCGCGATCTCGCGGTTGCGTATCTGGGAGCGGGTATCGGATACGGTAACCACCACGCCCGAAGGNNAGCGAGCACGACGAGTTTCGCCAAGTCGTCGAATATCTCGCCCACAAGCCGAACATCCGCACCCGCGTACACCAGGAAGTCGGCACCCAGCAAACCCTGACCGAGATCTACCTGATCGGGGACACCGCCTCACTCGACAAGACTGAAGTCGAGAGTCTCGCGGGTGTCGACCGCGTAGTCCGGGTGTCAGAAGAGTACCGTATCCTTGGCCGCCATCACGACGATGGACGCCCGAGCGGATTCGAGTACAACGGCGTGACGTTTTCCCAAGACAGCCTGCATGTGTTCGCCGGCCTCTGTGCCGTGGACACGCGCGAGCATGTCGAGCAGATGCTGCGCGCTCTGCGCGACGCGGGCCAGGTTTGCACCCGCATGGGTGCCTACAAGCCCCGCACCAATCCCTATTCCTTCCAGGGCCATGGCAAGGCCTGCCTTCCCTACGTCTTTGAACTGGCTGGCAAGTACGGCATCAAGGTCGTGGCGATGGAGATCCTGCACGACTCGCACATCGACGAGATCCGCGACGCACTCGAGCGTGCCGGCCGTCCTACCGGTGTACTACTCCAGATCGGCACACGCAACACCCAGAACTTCGAACTGCTGAAGATTGCCGGACGTCAACGCGAGTTCCCGGTGTTGCTCAAGCGCGGATTCGGCATCACGCTTGAGGAGTCGCTTAACGCCGCGGAGTACCTTGCGAGCGAGGGCAACGGCCGCATTATCTTCGGCCTGCGGGGCATGAAGACCAACATGGGGGACCCGCACCGCAACTTCGTCGACTTCGCGCATGTGCCGGCCGTCAAGCGCCTGACGCGCATGCCGGTCTGCATCGACCCCTCGCACTCGGTAGGCTCGCGCGCGTCCTCGCCGGAGGGAATTCTCGATGTGATGCACGTCACCGCGCAGGGCGTGATCGCCGGCGCGAACATGGTGCTGGTGGATTTCCACCCGGAACCCGCAACGGCCCTGGTAGATGGCCCGCAGGCGCTGCTGCTCGAGGAGCTACCCTATTTTCTGGACGATGTGCGGATCGCGCGCGAGGCTTATGACAAGCGCCGGGCGCTGCGCCAACGCCTCGCGAGCAAAACCTAGGCGGCTTGCCCCATCTACGGCGCAATACCGTAGGCGATATCGACCATCACCCGCGTACGGCGCTCCATCAGCACGATGTCACGTCCCACACGGAACCGGGCATAGGACGAAGACAACGGGCTCAGTCGTCGTTCCAGGTCGGGCGCAAGCGGCTCGCCATTAATATCGGCCGGTAATCGGTCGCGCTTGGCGAGCCCGGGGGGTAGCTGTTCGCGCTTCGCATGTCCCGGTGGCGTTCCCTTGCCCTTCTTCGACTGATAGTAGCTCTCTATCAACCGCCGATCCGCGTCGGTAATGATCACTGCGACGTGAGCATTGGTGTCGGTCACGACAACTCGCCCCGACGTCGCCGTGTAAGTCGCGCACCCGGCCAGTATCACCGCGCCCCCTAGAATCAACGCT
Organism: Proteobacteria bacterium UBA6900; assembly: GCA_002451215.1. Lineage (GTDB taxonomy): Bacteria > Pseudomonadota > Gammaproteobacteria > Acidiferrobacterales > Sulfurifustaceae > SM1-46. The sequence continues at coordinate 58,255 of DKBM01000105.1, read as the reverse complement.
ACACGCACCATCAAGTCTCCCGGCTGGTACCCACACTTCGTCGCTCTTTAGGATAGCAGCGCCCCTGCAAATCAGAACGACGACCCGATTCGCAGGTAAACGCTATTCTCGCCGCCGTCGTCGAACCCATGCGCATAGCCGAGCCGCAGCGTGAAACGCAGGCTGTAGAGCGCCGCGACATCCGCATAGGCCTCGATGCCCGCGCCCGTGCGCGTTTCCGATGGACGGTTGCCATCATTCCAGGTTGCGCCGTTATCCACGAATACCGATCCAAACAGCTGGTGAACAGCCATCGGAGGCGTCATCCAGCCGCGTTCGATGCGCCTGATCGGGAAACGATACTCGGCGGTCACCAACTGCATCCGCCGCCCTTCCAGGCTGGCCAGTCCCTCGGGATAGCCGCGCAACGGATAGTCTCGAATGTTGAATGGCGAGTAGAGTAGAGGCGAAGCCAGCAACGGTAGCGTCCATTCTGAACCATCGCTGCCGCCCAGACGAAACGGCTTCGGGTTATCCGTACCCCATCCGTACACGCCACGCAGTGCCAGCACGTGTTCGCCGCCGAGCGCCAGGAACTCACGCCAGTCAACTTTGTAAACGCTACCGGTGTAGTCACTGGTGAACACATCGCTGTTCTCGACCACCGCCTGCACCTCGCGTCCATGGGAGCGGCTGATCGAAAGCGGAAAGTGCTTCGTCGAGTTGAAGACCACGGCCGCGCCAGCGAGGCTGTCGTAACTGTCCGCCCACGGCTGCGCACCGTAATCGAGTTTGAAGTCGGATTGCTTCTCGGACACGGCGCCAAAATACAGCGCCGATTGGTAGTCGTAACGGCGCCAGGGGAGGATAACCTCTCCAAGATAGGAATCGACGTGGCGAATGCGCACGACGTCATTGTTGTCGTTGCGGTAAAAATCATTCTCGCGCCCGGCATAGAGCTTGAAGATCGGGTACCAGCGATCATAAACATAGGTGAGGCTGCCAACCGGCGTGTTGTTCTCGACATCATAGGCCAGGTCGACGGCATACAGATGCCGATTGAGCACGTCTGAGCCCGATGTGAGCGCGCCGATCTCGAAACGCGAGTCATCAACGATCAGGTGCGGGAACCACCAGTGCGGGCGTGCACTGGTCCACGCGGAATATTCTTCGCTCGTGACGCCGCCGGGCATCGCCGGCTTGTCGGGCAACACCGCCGACGGTCCGGGCGCCGCAGCCGGGGTAGCGCGCGCCACGGGCGCGAGCCGATACAAGTCGAAACCCGTCGCCCCATAGCCGATGTAATAAATGTCGCCAGCGGCGGTGGCGGTCGGATAGAACGCGCCGCCAACGACGTTGGAGAGCGTTTCAATGGCGCCGCCGGTGATGCCGATCTTGCGGACGTTGTAGATCCCGCCGTGATCGGAGCTGAACAGAATCGCCCGCCCATCTGCGGTAAAACGGGCCTGGGCATCGATCGCCGAGTCGTTGGTGAGGGTTCGCCAGCGCTTGTCGGCGATAGCGAAGACTTCGATATTCCAGCCGGCTTCGCGCCGCCACACCGCCGCTGCAATCAGGCTGCCGTCGGGTGACCAATCAATATCCGAGACGACTTCGTCGCCTGCGCCGCTCCACAGCCGCTCCATGGGCCTGCCCTCGGCGTCGAGAATATCGAGGCTGCTCCTGCCAAACTCCTGGTGGATGGCGGCGATTCGCTTGCCATCGGCACTCCACGCCGCCGAGCGATAGCGCGCGCAACGCGTGAGGCGCGTGCTGCTGCCGGTCTCCGCGTCGACGCGGTAAAGGTCGTAGTAGTAACGCACGTTGCGACAAACCTCCGGCTGGGCGACCAGCACACCTGCCGTCGGGTGCACGTCGATGCGCGCGCCGTAATGGATCTTCCGGAGCTTCTCGGTCTTGCCGGATCCGGGTCGCCATACGCGCAGGGCCGGATCGTTGCGGCCGTCGAACGCCACGTAGAACACCGTGCCGTCGGGCAAAGCGCGCGCCTGCGTGGCGCTGTAGCCATCTGTCGACAGGCGCTCACCGGCCTGTTCGCCCTTCTGGCGCACGGACGAAATCTGTCCACGGAAGTGATCCTGCCGGTCGCGCTCGAAGTCCTTCCACACCTTGTCGAGATCGGAACCGACGGTCGCGGCGGTATTGGAAAGAATCCGGAACGGAACGATGTTGTCGCTGTAGTTATGAACCAGCTTCTGCACCTTGTCCTCGCCATAGCGCCTGACGAGGTAGTTGTACCATTGCACGCCGTAGAGATAGGGCACGTACCCGTGTGGCCAGGTATCGACCTCCTGATTGACCTGCCGCAGCGGCTTCGGGCCCTCGGCGCTTTCCATACGCATCAGCATGTCGTAATAGGTCGACTGACCGCGCCCGTAGCCACGCGCCAGATCGGTTTCGTAATAGGTCGAGATGCCCTCCAGAAACCACAAAGGCTGGTAGGCGTTCGGGAACGCATCAAAGAACCCGAGCAAATACCCCGTGGCGCGCCCCAGCACGCTGCGAACACCCGCGGGAAAACCGCGCGCCTTGTCGAGGTGCAGGACGTGCGCGTATTCGTGGGTGATGACCGTGTCGAGCCAGCCGGAATTGTCCTCCAGGCTGTCGATCTCATCGGGCGGCGCGAGCAGAACCATGACCCGGTTGGACGGAAAGTAGGTCGTGTACGCGTTCGAGATGTCGTACTCGTCGGTAACCACGATGTCGGTTGGCTCGATCGGGGTCCAGCGGAACAGCGGCGCAAGTCGCTCATGCACGCGCTCGGCGATAGCGACCACCTCACGCGCGCGCCCTTCGCCGCCATTGTGATAGTGCACGCGAAAGTGCGCGCTCTTCAGCGTCTGCCAGGTAAGATTGTAGTCGTGGCTGACCGCCGCCTTGACGCCGGACGGCAGAACCAACAGCGCAACGAGCAACAGTCGCGCCCGAAACTGGCGTGACCACGGGGCTTGTCGGAACATCCTTAACTACTTCTTATTTCTTCGGATAGTGTCGCAGCGTCTGTCCGACATAGATTTGCCGGGGACGGTCGATGCCGTGCGCCTCCTCCTGCAGCTCCAGCCAGTGACTCGCCCAGCCGGTGGTACGCGCGACCGCGAATACGGCCGTGAACATGTTGAGCGGGAATCCCATGGCCTGCAGCAGAATGCCCGAGTAGAAATCAACATTGGGATAGAGCTTGCGCTCGACAAAGTATTCGTCCTTAAGTGCGATTTCCTCCAGCCGAATGGCAATCTCAAGCAAGGGATCATCCTTCCCAAGATGCGACAGGACTTTCTTGGCCTGGGTCTGGATGACGCGCGAGCGCGGGTCAAAGTTCTTGTAGATTCGATGCCCAAATCCCATGAGCCGGAAAGAATCACTCTTGTCCTTGGCGCGCGCAATTGCCTTCGGGATGTTCTCGACGCTGCCGATTTCGTGCAGCATCCTGACCACCGCTTCGTTGGCCCCTCCATGCGCCGGCCCCCACAGGCTCGCGATACCGGCGGCGATGCAGGCGAATGGATTGGCGCCCGAAGACGCGGCGAGCCGCACTGTTGATGTCGAGGCATTCTGCTCGTGGTCGGCATGCAGGATGAGAATCACGTCGACAGCACGCGCTAATACCGGGTCGACCACATACTCGCTGGTCGGCAGCCCGAACATCATCTGCAAGAAGTTTGCGCTGTAGTCGAGCTTGTTGATCGGGTAGCGCTGCTGGCGCCCCATGAAGTACGTATAACTGGCCGCTGCGATCATCGGCATCTTGGCAATTAGCCGGATGGCGGCACGCGTGCGGTCCTGCGGGTTACGAATATCAATCACATCGTGATAAAAGGCTGACAGCGCGCCGACCACAGCGACCATGACGGCCATCGGATGCGCGTCGCGACGGAAACCGTTATAGAAACTCATCACCTGCTCGTGCAGCAGGTTGTATTGGCCGATGGCGCGGTCGAATTCCGCTCGCTGCACGGTGGTCGGCAGGTCGCCGTGCATCAGCAGATAGGCGACCTCAACAAGGGTCGAGTGCTCGGCGAGCTCTTCGATCGGATAGCCGCGATAGAGCAAAACGCCTTCGTCGCCATCGACAAAGGTGATAGCGCTCTTACATGAGGCTGTCGAACGGAAACCCGGGTCGAACGCAAGCACCCCGTGTCGCGAATAGAGCGCCTGGATATCCACGCCTGCGGGGCCCATGGTGCCCTGCACGATCGGCAGGCTACCGTCCGTGGGTTGATCGCCAATAGTGGCAGAGACGTATTTGGTCATTGGAACAGTATAGTTAGGTATCCGTCGACCCCAATGGGCACCATAAGCATCAACGATCCCGCACTGGCTTGTCCACCCCCGCAACACGGGACTGGACCGCGCCACCCGATTTGGAAAACAATGTCGGCCCACTCGTCACCGACACGCCGAAACGATGCCTCAGAAGCTCTGCCCCCATTGTGATCAACCGCTTCCGAATGCGGTGGTCTGGAAAAGCCTGTTTGCCGGACAGACCGCCCACAGCTGTCCTGCCTGTGGCAAGCGTTTTCGCCTCACCTATACCGCGAAGCGCCGGGTCGCCTATCTCAACGTTGCGCTGATGCTCGGCATCATGCTGTTGATCGGCAGCGCGATGTGGAAGGACTGGCCCGACCTGCTCCGCTATCTGCTCATCTATCTTGTGATCGCCGCCGGGATCCTGTTCGTACTCCCGTTCCTCGCGCGCTTCGAGAGAACCAGCGCCCCGTACCGCTGACGGCTCAGGGCCGCTCATAGACCCACTTCAGCAGCGCATCCTGCACCGCCTCGCCGGTGTGGGTATCAATGCGCCGGTGATTGTGCAGGCTCACCACAACCACCCGCCGACCCTGTCGATCAAGCAGGTAGCCGCCCATGCTGCGTACGGTGTTAAGGCTGCCGGTCTTCAAATGCACCCGCCCCTCGAGCGGCGTGCCGCCGAAGCGTCGCCTGAGAGTCCCGTCAAACGCCGCCACAGGAAGGGATGAGACGAACTCCGGCATCACCGGGCTTGCCCAGGCCGCGAGCAGCAACTCACCAAGGTGCCGCGCAGAGATGCGCTCCCCGCGTGACAGCCCCGAGCCATTTTCCAGCACCAGCTCGGCGAACTGAAAGCCGCGGCGCGCAAGCCAGGTGCGCACCGTTAGTAGTCCCTTTTCGAGCGTTCCGGGCGGCGCGACACGCTCGGCGCCGAGCGTCAGCAACAACTGCCGCGTCATCACGTTATTGCTGTACTTGTTGATCGACCGGACGATGTCAGCAAGCGGCGGCGAGGCAATTGCCGTAATGCGGCGCGCGCCCGCCGGAACCACCTCCTCGCGCACGCGACCGCCAAAATGCCCGCCCTGTTCTATCCACAGTCGCTGAAACACGCCGTGGATGTACGGCGCCGGTTCCGACACCACGCGAAACAGCTCGTTCTCCCCGCAAACGGCATCGTAACTGCCGCGCAATACAATGCGCTCCTTGCCGTTGGTATGCGAAGTCTGGATGCCAAGATTCCGACTCCAGCCGCGACACCCACTACGCGTGAGCTTGAGCCGATTGTCGAGCTCGATATGCGCCGGCAAGGGATCGGCGCTCACGTGCACCAAGCCGCCGCGCGGCTCAAAGCGGAAATTCACCGCCTGAAAATTCACCAGCAACGCGGCCGGCAGGACATTGTAGGCGCGGTTCGGCTGGCCATCGAACTCCGCGCGATCCTCAGGTGGCGGCTCGAAGTAGCTCTGATCGAGCACCAGGTCACCGGCAATGTCGCGAATGCCCTCATTGTGTAGCGCGCGCAGCAGACGCCAGAAGTGCTCGATAACCAGATAGGGATCGCCATAGCCCTTGAGATACAGGTCCCCATCGAGTCGTCCATCTTGCACCGGGGCAGTCGACCACGCCTCGGTCTTCCACGCGTATGCCGGGCCGAGTTCTTCTAGCGCTGCGAAAGTTGTCAACACCTTTATTACCGACGCGGGGTTGCGCCCGGTGTCTGCGTCCACCGCAAGCACCGGCTGCTGCGCGCCGACTTCATGCACGTAGACACTTAGGCCGGTGGTGGGCAATCCCACGCGCTGAAGCGCCTGCTTCACACTCTGCGGTAGCGCATCAGGCGCTGGTGCCTGCGCGCCAACGCCCCCAGAAACGAACAGGAGACCGAAGAGCAATGAGACCGAAAGGCACCGGGGCATCGACATATTGGCCGCGATTCTAGCAAATGGCGCGGGCTGCCATACGGCGTGCCCTTCTGCGCCGGCGCAGTCCGGGGACCACTTGAGTGCTGCCGGTGAATGTCGCAGGCTAGCGGTCATGCCCCGCTCCGATGACGCCGACGTTCTTATCATTGGCCAAGGAGAGATTGGCCAGGCGATTCGCCATCTGCTCGAACCACATGCACGACTGCGCGTCTGGCAGCGGCGGGCGCCAGACGCCGCGAATACGCTTGTGCCCTGGGCGCAGGAGGTCGGCGTCGTGTTCTTCTGCGTTCCCACGCCGGCGCACTCAGAGCTCGCGGCGCGCCTGGGTGACGCGCTGAGGCCGGACACGATCTGCGTGACGCCGGCCAAGGGCCTCGACGACCAAGGACGCACCGCGGCCGAGACGCTTGGCGAAGCGCTCGGCGACCAACCGTGCGCGGTTCTGTACGGCCCGATGATCGCCGAGGAAATCCGCGCTGATCGGCCCGCGTTTGCGGCGATCGGTACCCGCGATGCCGCCTGCGCCGCACGCGTTGCTGCGTTATTCGCGCCCTCCGCGCTCATGCTGCGTCAGACTGATGACGTCGATGGAATCTCCTGGTGCGCTGTGCTGAAGAACGTTTACGCCATGCTATTCGGCGTTGCGGACGAGCTTGGGCTTGGAGATAACATGCGCGGCTACCTGGCCGTTTCAACGCTCGCAGAACTCGCCAGCATCGTCACGACGCTCGGTGGCGCGCCGGAAAGCGCGTACCGGCTCGCGGGACTCGGCGACCTCATCACCACCGCCACCAGCGAAGGTTCCCATCACCACGCACTTGGCCGGGCGCTGGCACGCGCAGAACCCGGGCCGATCCGGGGCGAGGGCCCGCACGCACTGGCCATGATCCGCAAACATCGGCTCTTCGAGTGGACGCGATTTCCGTTGCTGACCCTTGTCGCACTCGTTCTCGATGCACCGCATGAGGCGCGCGCGCTGGTATCCGCCCACCTCGCACAGATGCGACAACCGGACGGCTGACACAGCCGTCTCAGAAAATCAACGTAGGCGTTGCCAGCCCAGACGGTTACAATCCGGACCACGTAGCACGCTGCATCCACCGACGTCACCTTGGTCGGACTTAACCCCCCACAACGCGAAGCGGTTCACCACACGGACGGCCCACTGCTCGTGCTTGCCGGCGCAGGCAGCGGCAAGACCGCAGTGATCACGCAGAAGATCTCCTGGCTGATCCGGGCTGGTCACTGTGCGCCCAGCGAGATCGCCGCGGTCACCTTCACCAACAAGGCCGCGCGCGAGATGAAAGCCCGCGTTGCTACCTTGTTGCACGGAGAAGACACGCGCGGCCTCTCCATTTCTACGTTCCACACACTCGGCCTGAACATACTTCGACACGAACTCGCGCTCAGCGGATTCAAGGCTGGCTTTTCCATCCACGACAGTGAGGATGGACTCAATCTGGTGCGGGAACTTGCGCGCGGCCTCCGGGGAGCGGCGCCCGAGGCCATGCACTGGCAGATCTCGCAGTGGAAGAGCGCCCTCATATCGCCGGAACATGCCGCTGCGCAAGCCGGTGAAGACGCCTTGCGACTCGCTGCCGCAGGCGTCTATCCGCAATACCAGCGAGCCTTGCGGGCCTGTAACGCGCTCGACTTTGACGACCTCATAAACGAGCCAATCCGGCTGCTTCGCGAGCATGCCGACGTCCGCTCCCGCTGGCAGCGCCGGATTCGCTACTTGCTGGTAGATGAGTACCAAGACACCAATCTGGCGCAGTACGAGTTGGTCCGACTTCTGGCCGGTGAGCGCGCAGCCTTTACGGTCGTCGGCGATGACGATCAATCGGTATATGCATGGCGCGGCGCTCGGCCCGAGAACCTGCAGTCGCTCGCAAGCGACTATCCGAACCTCAAGGTTATCAAGCTCGAACAGAACTACCGCTGCAGCGCACGAATCTTGAGACTCGCCAATCAACTGATCGCCGCCAACCCGCACGTCTTCGAGAAGCGGCTCTGGAGCGACCTCGAGACCGGCGAGCCGGCGCGCGTACTGAGCTGCCGCGATGACGAACACGAAGCTGAGCGCGTCGTCTCGGCGCTAATGCAGAATCGCTTCCAGCACCGCGGGGCCTACCGCGACTATGCCATTCTGTATCGCGGCAACCACCAGGCGCGGGTCTTCGAACGTGTCCTGCGTGAGCAGCGAATTCCGTACTATCTGAGTGGTGGACTATCTTTCTTCGAGCGCACTGAAGTGCGCGATGTCATGGCCTATCTCAGGCTGATTGCCAATCCCGATGATGACAGCGCATTCCTGCGGGTGGTCAATACGCCGCGCCGCGAAATCGGTGCGGCCACCCTCGAGAAACTCGCATCCTATGCGCAAACGCGCGATCAGAGCCTGTATGCGACCTGCTTTGAGCTGGGGCTCGCGCAACACCTCGGCGATCGATCGATTGCCGCGCTCAGACGCTTCGCGGTGTGGCTCGGGGACTTGCACGAGCGCGCGCAGCAGGATGAAGTATCCACCGTGCTCACGTCGCTGCTCACGGACACCGCCTATGACGCGTGGCTCAAGGAAACTTGCGACAGCATCCAGGTCGCTGAGCGGCGCATGCAGAACGTCCTTGAACTCACAGGCTGGATGACGCGTCTCGCCCGCCAGGAGCAGGAACCGCCTGCCTTTGCCGAGCTGGTGGCAAAGCTCAGTTTGATCGGCATGCTCGATGACGAGGAAGAAGATCGCTCCGACCAGGTATCGCTCATGACACTGCACGCCGCCAAGGGACTCGAGTTCCCCCACGTCTTTATCGTCGGGATGGAAGAAGGTCTTCTGCCTCATCGATCCAGTCTCTCGGAGAATGTCGCCGAGGTCGCCGGTCTCGAAGAGGAGCGTCGCCTAACCTATGTAGGTATCACTCGCGCCAAACGCTCTCTCACCTTCAGCTATGCCCTGCAGCGAAAGCGCTACGGCGAGGTAGTGGAATGCGCGCCGAGCCGGTTTCTCTCGGAATTGCCCGAAGCGGATCTGGTGTGGGACGGTCAACAATCCGCCACACCTCCTGGCGCTGGACCCGTGTGCGCCGACGATCATCTGCGCCATCTGCGCCATCTGCTCGGAAACTCTTGATGTGTGTCGGGTTTTCGACGCTGCCGGCAGATGGACTATCTTTGGAGAGGGGCTTGGCAGAAGGAACGGCGGCTGTTTGGCGCACCCAATGGAGCATGGGACGGCAAAGGAATGCCACGCGAACGGACATGAATTTACGCATTGCCCACATTGGCAGGTTAGTCCACCGCGCCCGCGGCTCCCGAACGACGGAATCGCGCCATGACCCCTGAGCACTCCAGCACCCTGCGAGCCACGCTTACGCCGGAGGGCTTTCCGGCGTTCTACCGGCGCCTAATGGCGCTCAGTTTTCCGCTTCCGGTTGCCGACGTTCTCGAGTTGCGTGCGCTGATCAATCACAGCGTCGACAGCGCGCCGCCGCCAGACCTTACGCCTGACTATCGGGAATTCCGCGAGCGCTTTGCCGCCGAGATGGGCGCGCTCGAGATCAACCGCCCGCACCACCGGGAGCGCCTGATGCGCGTTCTCGCCAGGCTCCGGGCCGTGCACTACCAACATGCCGTCGCCTCGCGCGATGCCGAGGTGCGCATCCGGCTGGGCCAGACCGACAACCGCAAGGCTCGTGCGCGCGCGTCTGGCTACGCGCTAACGTTCCTGACACTACTGGTCATGAACGTGCTGCTTTGGATCGGAATGGATCAGCCACACTGGATGGTCAAGCTGGGAGCTGCGGCATGTGGCTGGTTCGCCTACGACTTTTTCCATCGCCTGCCGACCCTGGACGCCGAACGCGCGCGTCTCGGTGCAGAACTGAATGAGGTGCTGCGAAATCGGATCGCCGCCGTCGACTGGAAGGTGCTCACCAACAAGATCGCGCTGATCCTCGGGCTTCGCCAGGAACAGGGGCTCGATGTGTTTCGCATGGACACAAGTGGCGAGATCACCGACTGGCCACGCACCTACCATTAGCCATCCCGGCTCAACCGCGTGGATGGTGTTGTGCGTGCAGCTGTTTCAGTCGTGCGCGCGCGACCTGAGTATAAATTTGCGTAGTCGAGAGATCAGCATGGCCAAGCAGCATTTGTACCACGCGCAGGTCCGCGCCGTGGTTCAGCAAATGCGTAGCGAACGCATGACGTAGTGTGTGGGGCGAGAGCGGCGTCGTAATAGCCGCCGTGCTGGCGTGACGTCGCAGATTGTGCCAGAACGCCTGCCGCGTCATCGCGGTTCCGCGGCGTGTAGGAAATAGCGCATCCGATGCGCGAGAACGCACCAACTCTCCACGCCCCTCTCGCAGATAGCGATCGAGCCATCCTATGGCCTCCTCGCCGAGTGGCACCAGTCTTTCCTTGTCGCCCTTACCGATTACGCGAACGACTCCCTGGCCGATACTGAGCTGCGACATCGTAAGCCCAACCAGCTCAGACACGCGTAGGCCCGTCGCATAAAGCGTTTCCAACATGGCCCGGTCGCGCAACCCGAGCGCGGTACCGACGTCGGGCGCTTCGAGCAGCCTCTCGACCTGTTCCTCGGTCAACAGCTTCGGGAGCGGACGCCCGAGACGCGGAGATTCAATGAGTGCCGTCGGGTCGGTGTCAATCAGCGCTTCGCGCGTGAGATAGCGGTAGAAGCGGCGCAGGGTCGACAATGTACGCGCCGTCGTCCGCGGTCGCACTCCCTTCACCACTCCCTGCGCGAGATACGCCTGCAAGTCGTCTCGCGTGGCTTCCGCGAGCTCACGCCCGCGAGCACGCAGCCAACTGGCGAAAAGCGAAAGATCGCTGCGGTAGGCTGCCAGGGTGTTGTCGCTTAATCCGCGCTCGCCCCAGAGCACATCGAGGAATTGTCCGATGAGCATCCTATCGGCCGCGCTCATAAAGGACCCCGGCGTTGATGGGCGCACTACCATGCAGGCTCGCCCGGAGCCTGTCCAACTGCGCCGGGATCACGGTGTGGATTTCTTCCGTTCGATCAGCCATAGCTGCTGGATATTTCGCTCAATTACTGCGCGCCGGCGCGGATCATCGGTTACCGCGAGCAGCTTGTTATAGACACTGCGTGCGTCCTGAGTCAAACCGGCTTTGGCAAGCGTCTCGGCGGCATGGAAGCGTGCCGTGAGACCCCAAGGGTCACCGCCCGAGGAATCGCCGAAGGTTGCTGAACGCAGAAATAGCTCCGCGGCATCCTGATAGTGCTTGAGGCCTGCCTGTGACTCGGCCTGCCAGAACAACAACTCGCGGCGCATGCGGGGATTGTCGACGCGTGCATACACGGCCTCGAGAAGCGGCAAGGCCTCGGCATGCCTGCCAACCGCCTGGAGATCGAACACCACTTGCAGGAGGCGGTCGGCAAAGTCCAGGTCGAGCGCCGGACGCTCCGCCACAAGACCACGTAGTAGCTCAACGGCAGCCTGATCGTCGCCGGCGTACACCAGCACCCGCGCCCGGCGAAGCTGCCAAAGCGACTCATCCTCGCCCGCAGGTGGCGCCTGCATGTCCTTCAGCAGCGTTCCGGCAAGCTGCACGTTGTATTCAGCCAACGCCTTGTCCGCCAACCGATAACGCACCAGCGTTGGCATTCGGTTCACTTCCGGGTAGCGCACAGACGATAAGTACAGCGACTGAACGAGCTGAATCGCCCCCTCCTCAAACAACGAGGCCGTGAGCCATTCATGCGCGGCTGCTCGCACCCTCGCGCTTTGCGCCTGTGTGGTAAGGAAGGCAAACAACGCGCGCGCCTGTATGGCATCACGCTTTTCGCGGCCTGAGCGCCGGGCTTTCGGATCAGCTGGATCAAGCGAGCGAGCCTTGCGAAACCACTGGCAGTCCTGACCGATGACGAGCCGCGCTGAATTGCCGATGCGCTCGGCAAGCTGGTCATAGGCCTGCCAGAGTTCATCAGCACTGGTCGCCATGAGCGAGCCCGACTGCTGCGGCAGGCGCAGCGCCTGTTCAAGCGTCCGAATCCGGGCCTGGGTGTCATTGGCGCGTGCGGCGCCTTCTGCCGCAACCGCCCACGTCTCGCGGGCATCCTGCGGATGCGCGCCCAGCTTCCGGGCAAGCACCTCTGCATCGCGCAGCACCGACGCGGGCTTCAGCGCACCGCTTCGCAAACCGGCAAGCAGCCGAAGTCGTCGCCCTTCAAAAGACTGCGCACCGGCCAGTACATCATAGGCGCCGCGGTTATCACCGGCGCGCAGGAGCACCTCCCCATGCAACACCTGCCATACGTCGCTACGCGCAGGATAATCGTGCTGGTAACGCAGCAACGCAGTCTGGGCGTCGGCGAGATTTCCCTCCGCAAGGTAACTGCGGACGACGAGTCGCTGCCACTGGGCGAGTTCGTCCTTGGCGGGCTGATCGCCAAAGATCAGCCGGCGCAGCCAGCGGCGCGCGCCAGCCGGATCATTCGCAGCGAGCCGCGCCTGCGCGGCCTGCCGGAACATCCAGCGGCGAAATTCGTCCGGCGCTTCCGCTGGCAGTTCACTAGCACGCCGCGCAATCGCATCCCAATCTTGCTGCGATTCGTAGATGGCGACGCGCTGACGCTCCCAGGGCATCCAGGCCTTCATATCGTCGCTCGCCGGCGCATGCTGCTCGAACAGTGCGAGCGCGAGTCCCGGCGCCCCGCCCTTGGCCAGCGCCTCGATACGCGCCAGGTCGAGACGCTCGGCGGCCGCCCGCGCCGGCAAACTCGCGCCGAGCAGCGCGCCTATCGCGATCCCAATGAGAAGCAGGCGCCGATTCATAGCGCCGCGAAGCATACGTCAGACGCCCGATAAACAAAAAGGCCGGCGGTACAACCGCCGGCCTTCGGCCACCGCCACGAATGATGTGTTCAGACCTTTTCGCGAATGCGAGCGGCCTTGCCTTCCAGCCCGCGCAGATAGTAGAGCTTGGCGCGACGCACCACACCCTTGCGCTTGACTTCGATACGCGCAACGGACGGGCTGTGGATCGGGAACGTGCGCTCCACGCCCTCTCCATACGACATCTTGCGCACCGTGAAAGAGGAATTGTAGCCGTTGTTGCGGCGGCCAATGACAAGCCCCTCGAACGCCTGCAGGCGCTCGCGATCGCCTTCCTTCACCTTGATGTGCACGGTGACGGTGTCGCCCGGGCTGAACGCCGGCACCTGCTTGTCGCCCGCCAGGCGTGTTTCCAGTTCCTGAATTACCTTGCTCATGTCAGACTCCCGCTTCTCGCTTGTACGCTTCGAGGAGCTCACGCTGCTCCTCGTTCAACTGCAATCTGTCCAGCAAATCCGGTCGCCGCTCCCACGTGCGTCCCAGCGCACGCTTGAGCCGCCAGCGTCGGATCCTCTCATGGTCACCGGAGAGCAGCACCTCCGGTACCCGGCGTCCCGCATATTCCTCGGGACGCGTATAGTGCTCGCAATCGAGCAAGCCACCAACAAATGAATCCTGCTCCGCCGATTCCTCGTCACCCAATGCGCCCGGCAGCAGCCGTGTCACGGCATCAATCACCACCATCGCCGCCAACTCTCCACCCGAGAGCACGAAGTCGCCGATCGACCACTCCTCATCGACTTCGGTCGCGAGCAAGCGCTCGTCGACTCCCTCGTAACGACCCGCCAGCAATATCATGCCGGGCCGCTCTGCCAGTTCCGCGACTGCCGCGTGATCAAGCCTGCGTCCCTGCGGCGTGAGGTACAGAACCCTTGCCGCCGCGTCCTGCTGCGCGCGCGCCGCACGAATCGCGCGCGCCAGCGGTTCCGCCATCATGACCATCCCGGGTCCCCCACCATAGGGTCGGTGATCCACCGTACGGTGCCGATCCTCGGTAAAGTCTCTCGGGTTCCAGACCTGCAGCGCCAGCAACCCTTGCTTCGCCGCCCGCCCGGTAATGCCATAGCTTGCGACCGCCTCGAACATCGCAGGAAAGATGCTTACGACATCGATTCGCATGCCTCCCCCGCGCGTCGGTTCTAAAACTCCTTGTCCCAGTCGACGCGAATCTCGCGCTTCACCAGATCCACACCACGGATGGCATTCCGGGTGTAGGGAATAAGCCGTTCCCGTCGTCCCTGCTTGACCACCAGCACGTCATTCGAACCAGTGTCGAACAGGTGGCTCACCACACCGAGCTCCTCGTCGGCAAGATTTACGACACACAATCCTTCGAGCTGCGCCCAGTAGTATTCGCCAGGTGCCAGCGGTGGAAGCTCGGAAGCCCATACGCCGACTTGCGATCCGACCAGTACGGCCGCCTGGTCACGGTCGTCGTAACCGCGCAGTCGGGCTACCAAACCCTTTCCGTGTATGCGGCCCTCGGCCAACTCGACGCCACGCCACTCGTCATGCAGGCGTACCTGCCACTGACGATAGGCCAGAATGCCTTCCATGGGCCGAGTGTAGGAGCGAACCTTCACCCATCCGCGCACACCAAAAAGTCCAACAATCTCCCCCATCACCACCGGCTCTGCGTCGGTTGGCGATGATGCCTGCCCGCCGCGCCTATTGGCCGGCAACTTGCTTCAGCAGATCGGCGACGCGGTCGCTTGGCTTGGCGCCCTTGCCAATCCAGTGCTGCACGCGCGCCATGTCGACGCGCAGCTTCTCTTCCTTCTCGGTCGCGAGCGGATTGAAGAAACCAATGCGCTCAAGACAGTTGCCTTCCGGCGCGCGGCGGCGATCGGCCACCACGATACGGTAGTAAGGCCGTTTGTGCGCACCGCTACGGACCAGTCGAATTGTTACCATGCTCAGCTTTCCTCGTTGCCAACCCCGGAGCAGAACCCCGGAAAGCGCGCGATTTTACCTGTGACAATGGGGAAAAAGAAGGGGTTTGCCGGCGAATTTTTGCTTTCGGCTCAATTACCTGCGACCACGTGCGGCCTTCCTGACGCGCACACGCAATGCCAAGCTTCAATCACCCCGCTCCCATACGGTTGAATCGGACAGTTTTCAGGCGGATATTGTCCGGAAATCACGCGGACACCGTCCGCCAGCCCCCGCAAGAGCCACCCAATGCCGAACGATGCCCGATCCATACCAGGGGTCGAAATTCTGGCCCCCCAGAGCCCCGAGGTCGAGACAGTCCTCACGCTGGAAGCGGTGGCTTTCCTTGCCGACCTGCAGCGCGCTTTCAATCCAACCCGTCTGGCGCTACTGGCCCGCAGACATGAACGGCAGTCTGCCTTCAGCCGAGGCGCGCGCCCGGACTTCCTGCCCGAAACGCGCGCAGTGCGCGAGGCCGACTGGAAGATCGCGCCCAACCCGGCCGAGCTTGCCGATCGGCGTGTCGAGATCACCGGCCCGGTCGATCGCAAGATGGTCATCAATGCGCTCAACTCCGGCGCCAAGGTGTTCATGGCGGATTTCGAGGATTCACTTGCTCCGACCTGGCACAACGTGGTCGCGGGGCAGGTCAATCTACGCGACGCGCTGCGCCGCCAGATCGATTTTGTAAGTCCCGAGGGCAAGCAATACCGCCTGAGCGATAAACCGGCGCTCGTATTCGCGCGTCCCCGCGGTTGGCACCTCACAGAGAAACACCTGCGCGTCGACGGCGCGCCAATGTCGGCTAGCTTGTTCGACTTCGGACTGTATTTCTTTCACAACGCGCGCGAGCTGGTTGCCCGCGAAAGTGCTCCCTATTTCTATTTGCCAAAGATGGAAAGTCATCTCGAGGCAAGACTGTGGAACGACGTGTTCCTGCGCGCGCAGGAACACGTCGCCCTCCCGCGCGGCACTGTCAAGGCAACGGTACTGATCGAAACGCTGCCGGCGGCGTTCGAAATGGACGAGATTCTCTACGAGTTGCGCGAGCACTCCGCCGGTCTCAACTGCGGCCGCTGGGATTATCTGTTCAGCTGTATCAAGTCCTTCCGTGATGACCCGGCGTTTGTGCTGGCTGATCGCGGAGTCGTCACGATGACCGCCCCATTCATGCGCGCCTACTCGTTGCTTGCCATCAAGACGTGCCACCGCCGCGGCGCACACGCCATGGGCGGCATGGCTCCGCAAATTCCTATCAAGAACGACCCAACCGCGAACGAGGCGGCGCTCGCGCGCGTGCGGTCCGACAAGGAGCGCGAAGCCCGCGACGGCCACGACGGTACCTGGGTTGCACACCCGGGATTAATCGACGTCGCGCGCGAGATCTTCGATCGGCTTATGCCACAAGCAAACCAGATCGACCGGCAACGCGAGGACGTACAGGTTTCCGCCGCAGATCTCCTCACCTTCACGCCCGAGTCACCGATCACCGAGGCAGGGCTCCGGCTCAATATCGAGGTGGCGATTGCGTATCTCGGCGCTTGGCTTGCCGGCACGGGCTGCGTGCCAATCCATCATCTGATGGAGGACGCGGCCACCGCCGAGATCTCCCGGTCACAGGTGTGGCAATGGATTCGCTCACCGAAAGGCGTGCTTGCGGACGGCCGCAAGGTGACACTCGAGATGGTGCGCGAAATGATTCCGCAAGAACTTGCCAGGGTTCGGGGATGGCTCGGCGAAACCGCATACTCGGCCGGGCACTACGAAGAAGCGGCGCAATTGTTCGACAGTCTGGTGGCGGCCGTCGAACTGCCGGACTTTCTCACGATCGACGCCTACGAACGCTTGGGCTAACGACCCGGTACGCCCTTGCTGCCGGGTGCACGAGCCGGCGCGTCGTCTTCGAAAAGCAACGGGTCCGGCCGCTCCGCGGGTGGATGCCCGTCATAGACGAGGCTGCGGCGACGCTGTCGATACGCTTCTCGCACGAACGCATACGGGTCCTCGCCCGCCGCCTGCTCGAGGATATCCGTTGCATCAAGAAGCTGCGCGCGCGTGTCCACGAACTCCATACCGAACAATGCCCACGTTAGGGACGAATCCTCCAGGTAGGTTTGCGGCAGGGTAAACCAATTGACGATCTTTGCCGGGCCATCCCGGAAGTTGCTCGGCCCAAGGAATGGCAGAACCAGATACGGACCATCGCCCACGCCCCAGACCGCAAGCGTTTGTCCGAAATCCTCGTCGTGCTTGGGCAATCCGAGTGGCGTTGCAACATCCCACAATCCGGCTATCCCAATCGTGCTGTTGGCCAACAGTCGCCCGGTATCGGTCAGCGCCTCGAAAGGCTTTCCCTGAAGCAAGTTGTTGATCGCATTCATCGGCTCGCGCAGGTTGCTGAAGAAACTTGAGAACCGGTCGCGAACGACGCGCGGCAGCACCCATCGATATCCGCGCGCGACCGGCGCAAGCAAGTACTTGTCGAAACCGTCATTGAACGCGTAAATCGCACGGTTAAAGCCCTCGAGGGGATCCGCGGCAGCTCCCGTCTGCGCTGGCGAGGCACTGGGAACGCTGGCCTCCTTTGAGGGCGTTGATGGCTCGCCCGTCGGCACACTTGCGCATGCCGTTAATGCGAGCAGACAAAGCAGGGAAAGCCAGAGACGCAATTGAAGCCTTGTTGTTGTGGGTCGGGAATCACGCACGCCACGATCGCTGCGCTCGGCAGCGCCGTGATTTTTACCATATAATCGCGCCATCCGCGACGAACCGCGCATGAGAGCCCTGATGCTGCGCACTACCATCTATCCCGGGATCGACAAGGACGCTTATGCTGGCATGACGCCCATCGGCCACATTATCCGGGATGCCTGGGTATTCGGACTAATTCCCGAAACTGAAACCTGCGCGAACTGGTCGCACGACCGCCTGGAGAAACTGTACGACAAGGTCACCGAATCCTGGCGCCCCTATGGCCACCTCGCCAGCCGCCTGCCCGACGACCTGCGTGAGCGTCATGAGCGTATCTATGCCGAAGCGATTCGCCGTGCCCGCGAACTCGGCTGGAGCCCCGAGCTCGGCGACGAAGACTGACGCGGATGATCCGGGCCGTCGTCACAGATATCGAGGGCACGACCTCCTCACTTTCATTCGTCAAGGAAGTGCTCTTTCCGTATGCTCACACGCGCCTCGCCGACTTCATCCGCGCACATCGGCACGAGCCGGCCGTGCGTGCCCAACTCGACGCGGTACGCGAATTGGTCCGCGGCACGCTGACTGACGAAGACGTTACCGTTCAACTTCTGCATTGGAGTGACCAGGACCGCAAGGTCGCACCGCTCAAGGAGCTGCAGGGCATGATCTGGGAGGCGGGGTTTCGCAATGGCGACTTCACGGGCCATGTCTATCCCGATGCCGCCGAAACTCTCAAGCTGTGGAAGGCCCGGGGCCTTGGCCTCTATATCTACTCCTCCGGTTCCGTCCACGCCCAGAAGCTTCTCTTTGCGCACACCGCCTGGGGAGACCTCACGCCGCTGTTCAGCGGTTACTTCGACACCACCACGGGCAGCAAACGCGAGCCAGATTCCTATCGCAAGATCGCGAGCCAGATCGGTTGGCTCGCGACGGAGATAGTCTTCCTGTCGGACGTTAAAGAGGAGCTGGACGCCGCCAAGGCGGCGGGATATGTGACCTGGCAGCTGGTGCGTGCGGCCGACGGCACGTTGCCGGCCGCCGGCCACCCACATGCGCGCGACTTTGGAGACGTCGCGCTCTGAACTTGCTCTACTTCTTCTCGTACTTCTTGAGCGAGTCGACAGTGCTTACGCCGAGGGTCTCCTGAAAGTAGGCCGCCTCGCCGCCCTTCATGAAGTAGTAATCCTTCAGGCCTGCCTCTTCGAGGTGATACTGCAGCCACCGCACCTGGTGACCGGCCTTGTCATAGACCAGCAGTGTCTTCTTCTCGCGCTTGGCCTGCTCAATCACGGCGTCGAGCGCTTTGGGCTGACTGAGCGAAACGCGCTTCTCCTTGAATGGGAACAGCGCGACATCTCGCTGAGCCAGGTCGCGCACATCCAATACCATCGCACCCTGGTCCACACGAACGAGAAAATCCTTGGGCTTGAGCATGTGCTGCTCCAGCTTGGCCTTCTCGATCAGACTCTCGACCTTGATCGGCCCCTTGCCGAGCAGCTCGGTATTATTCGGATTGTTACGCGCCCACTCGAAAATGCCCGGATCGTAGACAAAGCACTGGTCGAGCTTGGCGGACTGGATGGCTCGACGTGCGGCCTTATAGGACTTGGCGCAGGTCTTGCCGTTACAGTAGAAGACCAGTGGCTTGTTGGTCTGTTGGCGCAGCGCCTGCACCTTCTCATTGAAGCGCGGGTCATCAACCGAAATGTTCGTCGAACCCTTCACGCGCAGCGTGTTGTATTCGAGTTCTGATCGAACATCGACCACGGCCACCTCGCCGAGCTTCTTGGTCAGTTCAGCCGTGTCAATCACGGGAGTGTCGGGATACTTCGCTCGGTGCGGGTAGGTCGGATCGTCGCGACCCTTATCGAGCGGCTGGATCGCCGCGAGCGACAACGGCGCCAACACCAATAGTACGCCGGCAACAATAAACGATACGAGTGTCTTCATGACTAGGGATCTCCCCTTTGTTCAATTTCGATGAATTGGCAGGCAGGCACTTCAGCGATCCGCGCGCAGCACACCCCACCAATTCAGATTAGACCACCGGCCCGGATTGCGGCCTCCGCGCCGTTCACGGGTAGACGGGAGTGCAAGGGTCATGCCGTTCGTCTTTTCCTGCTCGACACAGACAGCGAGGCTTTTCTATCAATAGGTTACGTTCGCTCCTCGGGTATGCCAGCCGCTGCACAACAGGCAATTTGTGCCCAAGACGGGCCTGACGTCCTGCCATCACGCGTGCTGTTCGGCATAACCGCGGGGTGTCACACCAGAATTGCGCCGGCCCGGGCCCCGGCAAACAAGCCGTCCACCAGCGTTGGGGCCCAGCGCCCTGCCAGCGCCGTTACAGAGAGTCAGCGCGATGGTTAACGGGTCGTCTCGTATCACCGCCCGAATCTTCCGACCCCGCAAGGGAAGCATCCGTCCAGCCGCGTAGGTGGCGGCGCGGTCCCATGCGGCCCTTGACCGAACCGGCGCGGAATCCACTGTCTATACTTGGGCCTGCACTCGCGCGACACCACTCCCACCCTCCTGATGCTGCTCTTCGTTGATACGGGATCCGCCAACCGCAATCCCAGCGGCGAACGCGGGCCAGCGCCGTGCGCAACGGTGGTTCCAAAGAGCCCGAAGGACCCGCATGGCATTCTGCTCGCCCTCGCCGCCGGCGTCCCGGAGTTCCCGGATCCGGACGGCGCCGCACACGACGCGGTCCACATGGTGCTCGACAGCTACTATGCGACACCGGAGGGTTGGAGTGCCGCCAATGCGCTCACAGAATGCTTCTCGGCGGCCAATGCGTTCGTGCGTACTAACGGCGAGCCCAACCGCGCGGCAGCGCTCTCCGCATTGGTGTTGCGCCAGCGCCGCTGGTCGCTCGGTCACGTTGGCGATACCCGGGTTTGGCGGCTCCGCGATCACCAGCTTAAGCTGCTCTCTCAGGATCATGTGGAACCACGCGTGGGCCGGCGCGGGCGCGTTAGCCAGGCCTGCGGACTCGAGCAGACGCTCGAAATAAATGCCAGATCGGGCGAGCTCGCGACGGGCGATATATACGTTATCACCGGCGACGGCGTCCACCAGGTGCTCGATAGCGCAATGATCATGAGCTGCCTGGTGGCTGATATCCCGGCAAGCCAGATGGCCGACTGTCTCACGACCCGCGCGGCGGCAGCTGGTGGGCGTCGCAATGTCAGCGCCTGCGTGGTGCGCATCGAGTCTCTGCCACGCGAAACCGAGCAAGACATGGCCGAGAGCCTCGCGGCGCTCCCTGTGATCAATCCTCCAGCGCTTGCAGAGACGCTGGATGGCTTTCGCATCGAGGCCCTGTTGCACAAGAGCCGACCCTACCGGCTATATCGGGCGACGGATACCGAGACCGGCGGCGACGTGGTCCTCAAGTTTCCGAATCCCCGCTACGCGCGTGAGCCCGGCTTTGCCGACAGTTTTCTGCGCGAAGAATGGATCGGAAAGCGCGTAGCCAGCCCACACCTCGTTACCGGTCTGCCGCTACGCAGTGGTCGACGCACCGCCTTGTATTCGGTGATGGCTTATCATCCCGGTGAAAACCTGGCCGAGCGCGTCAAGCGCAAACGCGGCCTGTCAGTAAAGGAAACCGCCTTTCTTGGGCGTCAACTACTGACCGCACTGGCCGACCTGCATCGGCAGGGCGTCGTTCATCGCGATGTACGCCCCAAGAATTTACTTTACGACAAGAAGAATCGACATCTGCTGCTGATTGGGCTCGGCTCAAGCCATGTCGACCAGCTGGGCAAGCAGACCGACGAGCCACGCTCGGCGAGCGGTGCCATGACCTACAGCGCTCCAGAACTGTTCGCTGGCGCCCCTGCTACGCCGCGCTCGGACATCTATGCGGCCGGTGTCACGCTCTATCGTATGCTGACCGGACGCTATCCCTATGGCCGCACGCGCTCTGGCGACACCATACATACGGGCAACTTCGTTCCGCCGTCACGCTACCGAAGCGACATTCCGGTCTGGCTCGAAGAAGCGCTGCAGCAAGCTTGTGCGACTGACCCCCGCGACCGATTCAAATCGGCGGAGGAATTCTCCGAAGCCATTAGGGACGGCGCACATGAGTCGCGGACGGCGCCGACCGCAGCGCTACCATCGAAGCCGCAGGCAATTCGACACTGGGGGATTGCACTGATTGCCACGCTGGTGCTGGGGCTACTGCTCTACCTGGCACTCACATTTTGATAGTCCCGACCGCAGCGAAATCGCGGGCATGATTCTCGGGAATGGGAAGCCAGAGAAACGGATGCAGCTGTAGTCGAAACGGTGGCCGTAGTAACTACCGACGATCGCTGGCGCCCCGAAATGCAAGAGGGGCCGCTAGGGCCCCTCTGGTGACAGCTCGTCGCGGCAAAAGACCGTTGCCTACACCGCGCGCGCCTCCAACGCCTTCATCGACAAGCGAATACGACCCTGTTTGTCGACCTCGAGCACCTTGACGCGCACCACATCGCCTTCACGCAGCTTGTCCGCCACGTTCTCAACGCGCTCGTGTGAAATCTGCGAGATATGCACAAGACCGTCCTTGCCGGGCAGGATGTTCACGAATGCACCGAAGTCCATGAGCTTCACGACCTTTCCGTCGTAGACCATGCCCTCCTCGACCTCCGCGGTCAGCTGCTCGACGCGACGCTTGGCCTCTTGTGCCGCGGCGTTATCCGCCGAGGCAATCTTGACACTGCCATCGTCGTCAATATCGATGGTGCAGCCGGTTTCCTCGCAGAGCGCCCGAATGGTGGCTCCGCCCTTGCCGATGACATCACGAATCTTGTCTGGGTTGATCTTCACCACCAAGATGCGTGGCGCGAATTCGGAAAGTTCGGCGCGCGGCGCGGAGATCGCCTTGGCCATCTCACCGAGAATATGCAGACGACCCTCGCGTGCCTGCGTGAGCGCGACTTCCATGATTTCCCGGTTAATACCCTCGATCTTGATATCCATCTGCAATGCAGTGATGCCATCGGTGGTACCAGCCACCTTGAAATCCATGTCGCCGAGGTGATCCTCGTCGCCGATGATGTCTGTCAGAACCGAAAAACGCTGTCCCTCCAGAATCAGACCCATCGCCACGCCCGCTACTGGCGCCTTGATCGGTACGCCCGCGTCCATGAGCGACAACGACGCGCCGCACACGGACGCCATCGAGCTCGAACCGTTCGACTCAGTGATCTCCGAGACGATACGGATGACGTACGGGTACATCGTCATGTCCGGGAGCACCGCAACGACGGCACGCTTGGCGAGCCGCCCATGGCCGATTTCGCGACGCTTCGGACTACCCACGCGACCAACCTCGCCCACCGAATACGGCGGGAAGTTGTAGTGCAGCATGAACGGCTCTTTTCGCTCGCCCTCGAGCGCGTCGATGATTTGCGCGTCGCGCCCGGTGCCGAGCGTCGTGACCACCAGGCCTTGGGTCTCGCCACGGGTGAACAGCGCCGAGCCATGGGTACGCGGCAGCACGCCCGTGCGAATGGTAATGGGACGAACCGTGCGGGTATCACGCCCATCGATACGCGCCTCGCCGGAAAGAATCTTGTCGCGAACGGTGCGATATTCGATGTCACCGACGATCTTGAGAACCTTCTCTTCCATGCCCTCGACGGCGCCTTCGCCGGCGAACTTGGCGCGAGCCTGATCGCGGATCTCGGTCATGCGATCTTGGCGCGCGACTTTTTCCTTGATCCGATAGGCGTCGGCAATTGCGGCACCGAACTCACCCTTGACCGTGTTGATAAGCGCGGTGTCTTCAACCGGCGGTTGCCAAGCCCACGGCTGAGTGCCGGCCTCACGCGCGAGCTCATTGATCGCACGAATGACCGTCTGAATCTGCTCGTGGCCAAACATGACCGCGTTCAGCATCGTCTCCTCGGGCAGCTGCTTCGCCTCGGATTCGACCATCAGGACTGCCTTTTCGGTACCAGCCACTACGAGATCAAGCTGCGACTCCTTGGTAGTCTCAGTGACGCTCGGATTCAGCAGGAACTGGCCGTCCTTGTAGCCGACACGCGCAGCACCAATCGGCCCATTGAACGGTGCCCCCGAAAGCTTGATCGCGGCCGAGGCCGCGATCATGGAAATGATGTCCGGATCGATGTTCGGGTCAACCGACATTACGGTGACGATAACCTGAACCTCGTTATAGAACCCTTCCGGAAACAGTGGACGAACCGGACGGTCGATCAGGCGGGAGGTAAGAATTTCCTTCTCGGAGGGGCGCCCCTCGCGCTTGAAGAACCCCCCGGGAATGCGGCCGGCAGCGTAGGTGCGCTCCTGGTAGTCGACGGTAAGCGGGAAGAAGTCCCGGCCCGGTGAGGCCTCCTTCATCGCGACGGCGGTGGCGAGTACCACGCTGTCACCCATTGACGCAATACAGGCACCGCCTGCCTGCCGGGCGATCTCGCCGGTCTCAAGCGTGATCGTGTGATTGCCCCACTGGAAACTCTTCGTAATCTTGGCCAATGCCCTGTCCTCTCTCGGTTACTTGCGAAGCCCGAGACGCTCAATGAGCGCGCGGTAGCGGTTGCTGTCGGTACGCTTCAGGTAATCGAGCAGCTGGCGCCGCTGATTGATCATCTTGAGGAGACCAACTCGCGAGTGGTGATCCTTGGGATGTTCCTGGAAGTGCGTGGAAAGGTCGTCAATATTCGCCGACAACAGGGCGACCTGAACCTCGGGCGAGCCGGTGTCGCCCTGATGGGTCTGGTAGTCCTGCATGATCTCCGCTTTCTTTTGAGCCGTAAGGGCCATGTGCTTAACCTCTGAAAAAATTCGATTATCCGCCACCGAGAGGGCGCGTATTCTACCCGCGCCCTGCCGCCCCCACAACCCGCGGGGCTTGTGAAATCAGGGATTTCGGCCCGCCCCGAGCAACCGCCGTGGGGCCACCCGCCCATCGTCAAGCACCTCCCCCATCCCGAGGAAGGTATCGGCCTCCTCATACAGCCGCACCCACCCCGGCGAGAGGTCATGACGGGCGCTGACCGCCTGCCCCTGGCGAAGGTACTGGGCAGCGAGATGGGTGAGATGAACGGGCGGGATATGGCCGAGCACGGCATCCATCGGCAACAGCCTACGCACCCGCGCCTCGTGGTCCGGCATTTGCTCCAGCGCCTCGAGGCCAACGGCGCTCTCGATCGAGAGGCCCCCTACCGCGGTTCGTCGCAATTCTTCCACGTGCGCGCCGCAGCCCAGCGCCTCGCCGAGATCATGTGCGAGGGTACGGATATACGTTCCCTTCGAACAGTGGATGTCCAGCTCCAGTCGAGCATCCTCGAGCGATACCAACTCCAACGCATGGATCATGACAGGGCGCGCCTCGCGCTCGATTTCGATTCCGGCGCGCGCCAGCTTGTAGAGCGTGGCCCCGCCGATCTTGATCGCGGAATACATCGGCGGCACCTGCTCTATCGCCCCCACGAAGGGCTCCAGCGCCCGCTGCACCTCCCGAGGTGTCACGCGTACCGGCCGCTCACGCGTTACCTCCCCCTCGGCATCGAACGTCGTCGTGGTGACTCCCAGCCGCAGCACGGCGCGGTAGCGCTTGTCGGCGTCCAGCAGGAACTGGGAGATACGGGTAGCGTCGCCAAAGGCAAGTGGCAGCAATCCGGTAGCAAGCGGGTCGAGGCTGCCGGTATGGCCAGCCTTGCAGGCATTCAGCAGCCGCTTGGCCGTCTGCAGCGCCTGATTAGACGTCATTCCCCGCCGCTTATCGAGCAACAGTACGCCATCAATCGGAAGACAGCCACGGCGGGCACGCGGACGCGGCATTCGGCCTTCGCAACAGACTCAGTCGTGCGGGTGCTGCTTGTCTTCAGAGATGGCGCGCGCGATCAGTGCATCCGTTCGATCGCCGCGCTCGAGCGATTCATCGAACTCGAAGCGCAGGCGTGGCACGCTACGAAGCGTCAGTCTTTCGGCGAGCCGGTGCCGAAAGTGGCCGGCCGAGCGATTCAGCGCCGTTCCCGCCTGACGTGCCTCCTGGCTGCCAGTAAGCAACGAGAAATACACCTGCGCCGAAGAAAAATCGCGCGAGACCACCACATCTGTCAGCGTGATCTTGTGCGCGAATGGCCCCTCCAGCTCGCGCGGAATCATAGCAGCGAGTTCCCGGCGGATCAGGGCGGCGACACGTTGTGGGCGATTACCGTCTTTCATCGAAAGAATGCGCAGACTGTCCGGGACCCGTGGGCACCGGCGCGACGAAATGAATGGCCGCACCCCTATAGGGTGCGGGCCACTTCGACCTTTTCGAAGACCTCAATTTGGTCTCCGGCCTTGATGTCGTTGTAGTTCTTGACACCAATGCCGCATTCAAGGCCGGCCTTGACTTCCGAGACATCGTCCTTGAATCGCCGTAGCGATTCGAGTTCACCCTCAAAGATCACCACGTTGTCGCGTAGTACGCGGATTGGGCGATTGCGTTTGACCGAGCCCTCGACCACATAGCAGCCGGCCACCGCACCGAACTTCGGCGAGCGGAACACATCGCGAACCTCGGCGAGACCGACGAGCTGCTCCTTAATCTGCGGCTTCAACATGCCAGTCATCGCGGCCTTGACCTCGTCGACCGCGTCGTAAATGACGTTGTAATAGTGCACGTCGACACCGCTGCTTTCGATGAGCCGCTTGGCACCGGCATCGGCGCGAACGTTGAATCCAATAACGACTGCATTAGATGCGACCGCAAGGTTCACGTCGGACTCGGTGATACCGCCCACCAGGGCGTGGATTACGCGCACCTTGACCTCGTCGGTCGAGAGTTTCTCGAGCGCGTTGGTCAGCGCTTCGGCGGAACCCTGCACGTCGGTCTTGATAATGATCGCAAGCGTCTTGGCCTCGACCGCGGCCTCCTGCATTTGCTCGAACACGTTTGAGAGCTTGGTCGCCGCACGCGCTGCCAACTGCACATCTTTGAACTTGCCCTGCCGGTAGAGCGCGATCTCGCGTGCCTTGCGTTCGCTTTCGACAACCAGCACCTCATCGCCCGCACTCGGCACACCGGACAACCCGAGGACCTCCACAGGAATAGACGGTCCTGCGTCGTCGGTAGGCCGGCCCTTCTCATCCAGCATGGCCCGTACCCGGCCAAACTCACGTCCCGCGAGCACCACATCGCCGCGCTTTAACGTCCCGCGCTGCACCAGAACGGTCGCCACCGGGCCGCGGCCCTTGTCGAGCCGCGCCTCCACCACCAGACCCGCGGCCGGGCCGTCGTGCGGGGCCTTGAGTTCCAGCACTTCAGCCTGCAGCAGCACGGCCTCCAGCAGCTTGTCGATTCCCTGGCCGGTCTTCGCCGAGACATCCACAAAAATATCCTGCCCGCCCCACTCCTCTGGCACCACCTCGTGCTTGGTGAGCTCCTGGCGCACGCGATCGGGCTGTGCCTCAGGCTTGTCGCACTTGTTAACCGCGACCACGAGCGGCACCTTCGCGTTGCGGGCGTGGTGGACGGCCTCGACCGTTTGCGGCATCACGCCGTCGTCAGCTGCCACCACGAGAATAACGATATCGGTGGCCTTCGCACCACGTGCACGCATGGCCGTAAATGCTTCGTGGCCCGGGGTGTCCAAGAACGTCACGACACCTCGCGGCGTCTCAACGTGATAGGCACCGATGTGCTGGGTGATGCCACCGGCCTCGCCAGCCGCGACCTTGGCCTTGCGGATGTAATCGAGCAACGAGGTCTTGCCGTGATCGACGTGCCCCATCACGGTGACGACCGGCGGGCGCGGCTCTCCCTGTGCCGCCTCGGCTTCCGCCAGTGCGAGCAAGGCTTCAGGATCGGACGGCTTCGCTTCCTTGACGGTGTGACCCATCTCGGCCACCACAATGGTCGCCGTGTCGCGATCGAGCACCTGGTTGATGGTTACCATGCTGCCGAGCTTCATCAGCGTCTTAATGACCTCGGCGGCCTTCACTGACATCTTCTGCGCGAGCTCTGCCACCGAGACGGTCTCCGGCAACACCACCTCCCGCACGATCGGAGCAGTTGGCTTCTCGAACGCGTGCTGGCCGGTGACACTAGTCACCACCGGACCCCGCGGAACAACACGATCGCGCCGGCGCGCCTTTTTGCCGGCCGCAAGATGCAGCTGGCGCTCGGGCGTCTCCTGGTGCCGTTCTTTGCGCCGCTCCTTTTCCTTTCCGGCCTTCTTGGCCTCGGGCGCCGCAGGGGGCGCGCTCGGAGGTGGCGGCGCGCTCGGAGGTGGCGGCTCCACCACGGGTGGCGTAACCTCGGCGACCACCGGTTCTGGCGCAGGAGCAACTTCAGGCTCCGCGACCGTCACGGGGATTTCCTCCTCCTCGGCCGGGACCTGAGGCTCCTCCACGGCAGTGCGCTTCATGAACGTGCGCTTCTTGCGAACCTCCACTTGCACGGTACGCGTACCGCCAGTGCGCGAGGACTGCGTCACCTGGGTGGTTGACTTGCGCTTAAGTGTGATCTTCTGGCGCTGCGCCGCCGCTTCGGCCGCGCCGCCGCGCAGGAATGCCAGCAGGGTCACCTTCTCCTCGTCGGTAAGGGTGTCCTCTGCCTGTTTGCCGGCGATACCGGCAGACACAAGCTGCGTCAGCAGGATGTCGGGAGCAATCCCGACCTGCTCGGCAAATCCTTTAATGGTCGTCTGCGACATGTTTAGATGCGGCTTCGTTACGCTCCGGGCTGTTGCGCAAACCAGATTTCGCGCGCCTTCATAATAAGCTCTCTGGCACGATCGTCGGTAATTCCTTCAATTTCGAGCAGATCGTCTACAGCCTGCTCTGCCAGTTCCTCACGCGTCTTGATGCCGTTTGCGGCCAGCAAGTGCGCAGTATGCTCGTCCATGCCCTCGAGCTCGATCAGGTCCTGCTCGGGCTTCGACTGACTGATCTTCTCTTCCTCGGCAATGGCCTTGGTAAGCAGCACATCCCGCGCGCGATTTCGCAGCTCGTCAACCAGACTGTCGTCAAACTCCTCAATCGCCAACAGCTCCTGCTTCGGCACGTAGGCGATCTCGTCCAGGTTGGTGAATCCTTCCTGCACGAGCACGGTCGCCACGGCCTCGTCGACGTCCAGCTGCTGCATGAAATTCTGAATCGCATTCTGGGCCTCGCTTGCGCCCTTCTCCTGCGCGGTCTGGGCCGTCATGATGTTGAGTTCCCAGCCGGTCAGCTCCGAGGCAAGCCGCACGTTCTGCCCACCACGCCCGATCGCGAGCGAGAGCTGCTTCTCGTCGACGATCACGTCCATGGCATGCACCTCTTCGTCCACCACGATGGACGCTACTTCTGCCGGCGCCAGCGAATTGATCACGAACTGCGCCGGATTGTCCGACCACTGGATGATATCCACGCGTTCGCCGGCTAGCTCGTTCGAGACGGCCTGCACGCGCGAACCGCGCATGCCCACGCAGGCGCCGATCGGGTCAATACGGGGATCGCCGGAACTGACGGCGATCTTGGCGCGCATGCCGGGGTCACGCGCCGCGCTATGAAGGGTAATCAGTCCTTCACTGGCTTCCGGAACCTCGAGTTTGAACAGCTCGATCAGCAGCTTCGGCGAGGTACGCGACAAGAACAGCTGCGGACCACGCGGAACCGACTTGACCTCCTCGAGCAATGCACGGATGCGATCACCTGGTCGCAGGCCCTCGCGCGGAATCATCGCCGTCTTCGAAAGCAACGCCTCGGCGTTACCGAGATCCACGATTACGTCGCCACGCTCGAGACGCTTCACCACCCCCGTGACCATCTCGCCCTGGCGATCCTTGTAAAGGTTTACGATCTGCTCGCGCTCGGCCTCGCGCACTTTCTGCATGATGACCTGCTTGGCGGCCTGCGCGGCGATGCGCCCGAATTCGACTGGCTCAATCGGCTCTTCGATAAACTCGCCGACCTGAATGTCCGGCTTCACATCCACTGCGTCCATGAGGCGGATCTGGCGCTCCGGAAACTCCATGACTACGTCGTCTGCCACCACTTCCCAGCGGCGGAACGTGTCATAGGTACCCGTATCGCGATGGATTGCAACGCGCGCATCAATGTCGCCGGCATGGCGCTTGCGGGTGGCGGTGGCGAGCGCGGCCTCGAGCGCCTGGAAAATAATTTCCTTTTCGACGCCCTTCTCGCGCGATACCGCATCCACAATCATCAGAATTTCGTTACCCATTTCCGTTCTCCATCGCCGGTGCGTCAGATCCGCGGCACGAGCCGTGCGCGCTCGACATCCGCCAGCACCAGATCAAACCGTTCACCATCAACTTCCAGCGTCACCTGCTCGTCGCTCGCCTCGAGCAACCGCCCCTTGAAGCGCTTGCGCCCCGCAATGGGCTGATGCATCTGTACCCTTACCGTCTCGCCGACGTAGCGGCGAAAATCATCGGCCGTCACCAGTGGCCGGTCCAGCCCCGGCGACGACACCTCCAGCAAGTAACTGCCGGGCAGTGGATCCTCGACGTCGAGAATCGCCGAGAGCTGACGGCTCACATCCGCACAGTCGTCGACCGTGACGCCGCCGGGCTTGTCTATATAGACCCTAAGCGTCATGCGCGGCCCGCTACCGACCAGCTCCACATCCACCAGTTCGCAGCCCATGGCCTGAACCCCCGGCTCAAGAAGCGACCGCAAGGCGGTTCGGTGCCCGTGCATAACTCACTGTCCCATAAAACAAAAGTGGGCGCGCGGCCCACTTTTATTAGCTACTGCTTATAAGCGCCCGAATTATAAGCACTTATTGTCAAATGCTCAATCATTCGGGCGCTCCGCCGGAAAAGAAAAGGCCCCGCCGGGGCCCTCACGCTTCCGCACAAAAATATTGGTAGCGGGGGCAGGATTTGAACCTGCGACCTTCGGGTTATGAGCCCGACGAGCTGCCAGACTGCTCCACCCCGCAACAGGGAGGCGCAGTCTACCTAAATCGCCATCCGATTATCAAGAAACATCGCTCGGCCAAGGCACTTTCAGTCAAGGCTGTAGTGCTTTCGCACCGGGGAACGGATCTCCCACGTACAGGACATGCCGGCCGGAAAGGTCACGAGATCCCCCTCGCGCAGCGTCACCGGCGAACCGCCCGCCGGGGTCACAAGCACCTCACCCTCCAGGATGTAGCAGGTTTCCCGCTTGTCGTAGGTCCAGGGAAAACTCGATTCCTCCTTTTCCCACACCGGCCAGTCGTACACGCCCATCACCTCGAGTTTGGCAGGGCTAGGGTTGTGCTCAATCCAGATATCGGTCATCTCGTCCTTCCACAAAAATCGTGTCTTACTCCGGGCATTCTATCCGCCACCCCACGGTCACGGAACCGGCCGCGTGCCAACCGGTCAGACGAGCCGAGGTCGACGGGGATTGTCGGGGCTTGGACAGACGAGTACGACGGCGAACCGGCGAAGACCTATATTGAGACCAATCGCAACGCCGTCTTGCACCGGCCCAGAACCGGTCCCACGCAAACATGACAGGTCATTTCTCCCGCGACCCGCGGATCGAGCAGTCGTTGCGCCACTCGGTCCGCGACGGCGTTGCGTATTCGATCATGGCAGGCTCCGGCGAGTCGTTCTTTGCAGCCTACGCGTTGCTCCTTAAGGCGAGCGCCGCTCACGTTTCGATGTTGGCTGCCCTGCCGTCACTGCTCGGTTCGGTCTCGCAACTCGTGTCGGCCTTTGCTGGCCGGTATGTCGCACGCCGCAAGACACTCATGCTGGTCGGCGTGACGATCCAGCTGGCCAGCTGGCTGCCAATCATCTGGCTGCCCTACTTCTTTCCGCAGCATGCCCTGGCGATTCTGATCGGCGCAGTGGCCGTGTACTTCGCGGGCTTCCATCTGGCGTCGCCGATGTGGAGCAGCCTGATGGGCGATCTCGTCCCGGAAGCGCGACGCGGTCGATTCTTTGCGCGCCGAACGCGCCTGATGAGCATCACCGCATTCGCGGCAATGCTCGCGGCCGGCAGCCTGCTGCATTACTTTGAAATTGCCGGCGAGACACGCGTGGGATTCATGCTCATCTTCACGCTCGCGGCGCTCGCGCGAGGCTACTCCCTGTACCAGCTAACCCGCATGCACGAGCCGGCGTTTCTCCGCCCGAGCTTCACGCTGCCGCCGCTCGCGCAACTCATGCCGCGGATGCGTCACTCACCGTTTGCCCGCTTCAGCGTGTTTTTTGCACTCTTCAATCTGAGCGTCGCCATTACCTCGCCGCTGTTTGCGGTCTATATGCTGCGCGATCTCAATTTCACCTACCTCGAGTACACGGCGAGTACCGGCGTGTCGGTGATGATGCAGTTCGTCACGCTGGGAATCTGGGGCCGCATGACGGACAGCTTCGGCAATCGTCTGGTGCTGGCGGCCACCGGGATGCTGATTCCGGTGCTGCCAGCACTCTGGCTGGTGTCAGGCAACTTTGGCTACATTCTGCTGCTGCAAATGGCCGGCGGGCTCTGCTGGGCTGGCTTCAGCCTCGCAGCAGGCAACTACCTCTATGACACGGTGGTGCCGGAAAAACGCGCCGCCTACCTTGCCGTCCACCACGTGCTGAGCAATAGCGGAATCTTCCTCGGTGCCCTGCTGGGCGGCTTTCTTGCCAGTATCCTACCGGCCGGTTTCACCCTCGCCGGCCACTCGTGGCAGTGGACCAGCAGCCTCTGGGCCGTCATGTTGACGAGCGCCCTCGTACGCGGGGTGATTGCCATGGCCTTCCTGCCGCAGCTCACCGAGGTTCGCCGGGTGCGCCCGCTCGGTCCGCTCGGCGTATTTTCGCGCATCCTCTATGTTCGCAGCCTGCGGGCCGCCTGGTTGCGCTGGGACCGCTCACGCTCCCGGGCGCGTCTGCTGCGACCCACGGTGTTGCCCTCGACCGGGCCGGGCTGAATCAGCGCGTGACCGCCGGTCAGGCCGGACCGCAATTCAATCCGCTCCCCCACTGGCACGGCCGCGTTTTGCGGTGATAACCTGTGCGTGACGCGCCCGGGAAATTGGCGCGACTCCAAAGAACGAGCGAAGAGGAAGCGCCCATGAAGGTAGAGACATGTACCGCACTGGCGGTGGTTCTTTTATTTTCGATCGCAGCAACTGGCGCACAGGCCGATGATAAGTGGCCCGCACCGGCCGCGCCGAGCGAGACGACAGCGACTCAGAGTAGCGCGGAAGTGCGTGCCCCCGATACGACTGCTGTCATGGCGCAGGCACCCGCCGACCCCAACGCGCAGGTGCTTCAGGACATCAAGGTCTACCCCTGCTTCTGACGTCGACTGCCACGCGCATTCTGCGCGGCAATTGATGTCTCAGCTGGCTGCGCTGCAATCAGCCGGGGCCCAACGGCCCCGCCCGAACCGACTGCTCTACCCCACGGCCAGCGCGCGAATCGCCGCGCGACAGACCTCCATCAGCACGCCCACCCATGGGATGAGCAGAACCAGCGCAAGCGCGTTGATGCCCATCAACACCCTCACATCGGCCGGGCCGCCTACCGGCGCCCTGTCGTCCGCATCATCGAAATACATCAGCTTGATGACGCGCAGGTAGTAGAACGCTCCGATCACCGCAAGCAATACCGCAACGATGGCAAGCCAGATCATGCCGGCGTTGATGACAGACTGAATCACGAGCAGCTTGGCATAGAACCCGAAGGTCGGTGGCACACCCGCCATCGAGATCATGACGAGCAGCATCAGGAACGCATGCCAGGGGCTGCGCTGATTGAGGCCCTTGAAATCATCGAGCCGCTCGGCCTCGAAGCCTGCGCGCGACAACAGAATCACCATGCCGAAGGCACCCAGACTCATGACTGCGTAGACGACGACGTAGAACAGCGCCGATGAGTAGCCGTTCTGCGACACGCTCACGATACCAAGCAAAAAGAATCCCATGTGCGAGATCGAGGAGTACGCGAGCATGCGCTTGATGTTGTCCTGCGCGATGGCAATCACGTTGCCCGCCGCCATCGACAGAATTGCCAGAATGATCAGCATGCTCTGCCATGACACCGCCAAGCCTTCCAGCCCGCCAACCAACAGGCGCATTACCAACGCAAATGCCGCCAGCTTGGGCGCCGTGCCCAGATAAACCGTCACCGCGGTGGGGGCGCCGTGGTATACGTCCGGCACCCACATGTGAAACGGCACCGCACCGAGCTTGAATGCAATGCCCACCACCACGAACACCAACCCAAAAACCAGAATAACATTGTCCGCCGAGAGACCCTCGATCGCCTTGCGCACCGCGCTGATCTCGAGGCTGCCCGTCATCCCATAAAGCATCGACATGCCGTACAGCAGCAGGCCCGAGGCCATCGCGCCAAGCACGAAGTACTTCATTGCCGCTTCCGTCGACTGGCCGGAGTCGCGCTGAAACGCCACCATCGCATAGACGCAGAGGCTCAGCAGTTCGAGCCCGAGATACAGCGTCAGGAAATGACTCGCCGAGGCCATCACCATCATCCCGACCACGCCGAACAGGCCGAGCACAAAGTACTCGCCGCGATACATGCCGCGCTCGCGCAGGTAGTCGCGCGAATAGGCGAAGCCAAAGAACGTCACGCCATAGATCGCGAGCTTGAGCACATTCGCAAGTGCATCGCCGACGAACATGCCGTTGAAGGTCATTACCGCTGCGGCCGACATGCCCTTGACGGTGAGCACCGCTGCACCGATCAGCGTCAGCTGCGTGAGGAGGTAAGTGACTCCGCGGCGTGCATCCGACAGGAACAGGTCCACCAACAAGATCACGCACGCCATGGAGAACACGAAGATCTCCGGGGCGAGAGGCAGAAAATTCGGCATGGCAGCAGTCATGTCAGCTCGCGCTTCCCTACAGTAACTTCGAGGTCATCGCCTGCTTGAGCAGGTGCTCGACCGAAGTGTGCATCACATCGAGGAACGGTGCTGGCCACAGGCCCATCACCAGCACCGCGATGGCCAGGATCCCGAGAAACAGTCCTTCGCGCGAAGAGATATCCGTGAGTTCCGCGACGTGTTTGTTGGCGATCTCGCCGAAGATCACGCGTTTGTACATCCACAGCGTGTACGCAGCGCCGAAGATCAGCGTGGTAGCCGCCAGGAAGGCGAACCAGAAGTTCGCCTGGTAGGCACCGAGGATCACCAGGAACTCGCCGACGAAACCCGAGGTGCCCGGCAACCCGGCGTTGGCCATGGCAAACAACATCATGAAGGCGGCAAAGACCGGCATGCGGTTTGCGACGCCACCGTAGTCGCTGATGTTGCGCGAGTGCAGGCGGTCATACAGCACTCCCACGCAAAGGAACAGTGCGCCGGAAACAAATCCGTGCGAAACCATCTGGGCAATCGCCCCCTCCACGCCCTGGGCATTGAAAATGAAGAAGCCCAGCGTCACGAATCCCATGTGCGCTATGGACGAGTAGGCGATCAGTTTCTTCATGTCCTGCTGCACCAGCGCCACGAGACCAATGTAGACAACGGCGACGAGCGACAGCAGGATCATGAGCCAGGCCAGTTCGTGCGAGGCATCCGGCACGATTGGCAGTGAGAACCGCAGGAAACCGTAGGCGCCCATCTTCAGCATGATGGCCGCCAGGATGACCGAACCACCAGTCGGCGCTTCCACGTGCGCGTCGGGCAACCAGGTATGCACCGGCCACATCGGCACCTTGACCGAGAACGCCGCCAGGAACGCGAGGAAGATCAGTATCTGCGGCAGGTGCGCGAGCTTCTGGTTGTGCCAGGCAAGAATGTCAAAACTGCCGGCCTGGTAATACAGGTAGATTATCGCGACCAGCATCAGCACCGAGCCGAGGAAGGTATAAAGGAAGAACTTGATCGTGGCATACACCCGGTTCGGACCGCCCCACAGGCCGATGATGATAAACATCGGCACCAACATCGCCTCCCAGAACACATAGAACAGGATGCCATCGAGCGCGCTGAACACGCCGATCATGAGCCCTTCCATAATCAGGAACGCGGCCAGGTACTGGGCGACCTTGTTCTGGATCACCTGCCAACTCGCAATTACCACCAACACCGTGCTGAAACTGGTCAGCAGGATCATGAGCAACGAGATGCCGTCGATCCCGAGCCGGTAGCGGATATTGAAGGCATCGATCCAGGCCAAGTCCTCGATGAACTGCATGGCATGGGTGTCCACGCGAAAACCGGCGTAGAGCGGCAGCGTCGCGAGGAACGCCAGCAGCGCGACCATCAGTGCCAGCCTTCGCGCCATGGGGGCGTTATCGTCGCCCCCGGTGGTGAGCACGGCGATGCCACCGACGATTGGCAGCCAGATGGCGAGACTCAGTGCGTGTTGCATGATCATGGGCTAGCCGTGCAAAAAGAAGGTGATGAGCAGGAATAACCCAAGGATCATCGCGAACGCGTAGTGATAGACGTAACCGGACTGAATCTGCCGCACGATGGATGACGTCCAGCCAACCAGGCGTGCACTGCCGTTCACCAGCAGGCCGTCAATCAGCCGCACGTCGCCAATGCGCCAGAACAGGTTGCCCAGGCCGCGCGCCCCGCGCCCAAATACCGCCTCATTGAATTCGTCGGCGTAGTACTTGTTGAGCAGCAGCGCGTACAGACCCTTGGCGCGCGCCTGTATCTTCCCGGGCATCTCCGGATAGCGCAGGTACAGTAGCCAGGCCAGCCCCAGCCCTGTCATGGCGAACAGGAATGGCAGTGACTGGAATCCATGCGCGACGAACACGCCGATGCGATTCACGCCGCTCTCACCGCCCTTGGCAAAGTCATGGGCCAGCTCCAGCATCACGGGATGCTGCGTCGAGACATGGATGCTCGTTCCGAAATAATTGCCGAACAGCAGCGGTTCAATCGTGAGAAAACCAATTGCGAATGACGGGATGGCCAGCAGCACCAACGGCAGAGTCACCACCCAAGGTGACTCATGCACATGATCGAACGTCTCCTTATCCATGCGCGGCTTGCCATGGAAAGTCATAAAGATCATGCGGAACGTGTAAAAGGCGGTAACAAACACGCCGAGCAGGACCGCAAGATAGGCAAAGGTCGCCCCGGGCGTCTTCGAGTGGTGCACCGCCTCGATGATCATGTCTTTCGAGAAGAACCCGGCGAACATCGGGAAGCCGATCAATGCGAGCGCCCCGATCCAGGCGGTGAGCCAGGTCATCGGCATACGCCGGCGCAGCCCGCCCATGTTGCGCATGTCCTGCTCGTGGTGCATTCCGATGATGACCGAGCCGGCTGCGAGGAACAGCAGTGCCTTGAAGAACGCGTGCGTCATCAGGTGGAAAATCCCGACCGAATACGCCGAGGCCCCGAGCGCAACCATCATGTAACCGAGCTGCGAGAGCGTGGAATACGCCACCACCCGCTTGATGTCGTTCTGCACGATGCCCACCAGCCCCATGAAGAACGCCGTGATGGCGCCGATCACCAGCACGACGCTGAGTGCCGTGGTGGACAGCTCGTAGATCGGGCTCATGCGCGCGACCATGAACACGCCCGCGGTCACCATCGTCGCCGCGTGGATCAAAGCGGAGATCGGCGTCGGGCCCTCCATCGAGTCCGGCAACCAGACATGCAGCGGCACCTGCGCGGACTTGCCCATCGCACCGATGAACAAGAGGATGCTGATCAGCGTAATCAGGTTCCAGTCCACGCCCGGCAGCACCTGCACCACCTTGGCCGCCAGCTGCGGCGCGATGCCGAACACCGCACCGTAATCGAGCGTGCCGAAGTACATGTAGATAGCCGCGATGCCGAGCAGGAATCCGAAGTCACCCACCCGGTTGACCAGAAACGCCTTGAGGTTAGCGTAGATCGCAGTCGGGCGCGTGTACCAGAACCCGATCAGCAGGTAAGACACCACGCCGACCGCCTCCCAGCCGAAGAACAGCTGGAGAAAATTGTTGGACATCACCAGCATTAACATCGCGAAGGTAAACAGCGCGATGTAGCTGAAAAAGCGCTGGTAGCCGGGATCGTCGTGCATGTAGCCAATGGTGTAGACGTGCACCATGAGCGACACGAAGGTGACCACCACCATCATCAGCGCCGAAAGCGGGTCGATCAGGAAGCCAACCTCCAGCGGGATACCGCCCGAGACCGCCCACGTGTACACCGGGCCATTAAAGGTCTTGCCTGCCAGCACGTCCGGCAGCACCACGAAGGCAGACAGCCCAAACGCCACCGCCACGCCGAGAATGGTTACCACATGCGAGGCGCGACGCCCGATCTTCCAGCCAAGCAGTCCGGCGAGCAGCGCACCCGCCAGGCAGGATAGCGGGATCAGCAGGTAGATAGTCTTCGCGTCGAGACTAAATATCATGACAGAAAGAATGAACGAAGTGAGTGGGTCTTCACTGTTGCGCTAGCCCTTCAGCGAGTCGAGGTCTTCGACGTTGATCGAACGGCGGTTGCGAAACACCACGACNNGCGACAAAGTTCATGTTGACGGCAAGCAGCATCAGCTCGATGGCCATCAACAGCACCACGAGGTTCTTGCGGTTCAGGAAGATCCCGACGACGCTCAGGGCAAACAGGATTGCCCCGAGTATCAGGTAGTGACTGAGCGGTACCATGGCCTCCTCTTGTTCTCCCCTTTCGCGTCCCCGGTCAGCTCTTCTTCTCGGCGCGCATCTTCACGAGCCGCACGCGGTCGCTGCGCTGCACCTGGATTTGCTTGCCCGGATTCTGATACTTCGAGTCCTTGCGCCGGCGCATGGTGAGCGCGATCGCCGCGACGATCGCCACCAGCAGGATCAGCGCCGCAATCTCGAATGGATACAGGTACTGCGTATACAGTACCCGCCCCAGTGCTCGCGTGTTGCTGTAGTCGGCGGGCAGCGGCGCCGGCTCCGGCATCTGCTCGATTCCAAACGGCCCCGAGCCAAGCACGATCGCCATCTCCAGTACCAGCAGCACCGCAACCAGTCCGCCGATCGGCAGATACTCGCCGAAACCCTCGCGCAACCGCACGAGGTTGATATCCAGCATCATCACCACGAACAGGNNGTGATCGAGAGGAACTCGGCGTGCAGCTGCATCCATACCGCAGCCGCGCTGAAGAATGCCAGCACCAGAAACAGCGCGGCGCGCACCGGGTTGCGTACCGTGATGACCATGCTCGCGGCAAATACCAGCACCGCGGCGAAGAAGTAAAAGGCAAGCTGTTTGAAGTCCATGATCGGGTATCCCGCCTGGCGTCAGCGAAACTTGGCGTCCGCCGCCTTCATGGCAGCGATCTGCTTTTCGTACTTGTCTCCCACCGCCAGCAAGCGCTCCTTGGTGTAGTACAGGTCGCCGCGNNGCACTTGGTGAGATCGATGTCGTAGCGCGTGGTACGGCGGGTGCCATCGGCGCGCTGCTCGGACTCGATTGTAATGGCAAGCGCCGGGCACACCGCCTCGCACAGCTTGCAGGCGATACATCGCTCCTCGCCGTTCGGGTAGCGACGCAACGCGTGCAGACCGCGAAACCGGGGCGAATAGGGCGTGCGTTCCTCCGGATACTGGATCGTGATCTTGCGCGCGAACAAGTGACGCCCCGTCACGCCCATGCCCTTCAACAGCTCGACGAGCAGGAAACTCTGGAGGAAATTTTTTATTGCGGTCATATCTGGGAGCCTCAGTGGAACAGATAGCCCCAGGGAGTAAGGAATTTCGCCACACCGATCACCACGATCCAGACCAGCGTCACCGGGATGAACACCTTCCAGCCGAGCCGCATGATCTGGTCGTAGCGGTAACGCGGGAAGGTGGCGCGGAACCACAGGAAACAGAACATCAGGAAGCTAACCTTGATCAGGAACCAGTGGATGCCATCACCGAGCCACGGCAGGCTCGCGACCACCGCGGGCGTGAAAGGCGTCGTCCAGCCGCCAAGAAACATGACCGCGGCCAGCGCGCCGATCAGGATCATATTGGCGTACTCGCCAAGAAAGAACAGCGCGAACGCCATACCGGAATACTCGACGTGGAAGCCCGCGACGATTTCCGATTCGCCTTCGGCAACATCGAACGGCGCGCGATTCGTCTCGGCGACGCCGGAGATGAAGTACACCAGAAACAGCGGGAACAGCGGCAGGATGTACCAATGATGCGCCCCGCCCGCCTGCGCCAGCGCGATCTCGCGCAGGTTGAGACTGCCGGCCGCCATCAGGACGCCAACCAGCGCAAAGCCCATGGCGATTTCGTAGGCAACAATCTGGGCCGCCGAGCGCAGGCTGCCGAGGAACGCGTACTTCGAATTGGACGCCCAGCCGGCAATAATGACGCCGTACACCCCCATCGACGTGAGCGCGAGGATGAACAGCAGGCCGGCATCGATATTGGTCAGCCACAGCGTATCGCTGAACGGGATCACCGCCCATGCCACCATGGCCGGCGCGAACGCAAGAATCGGCGCGCCGATGAACAGGAAGCGGTTGGCGTTCGTCGGAACGATGATTTCCTTGAACATCAGTTTGACCGCATCCATGATCGGTTGCAGCCAGCCCCTGGGGCCGACGCGGTTGGGGCCCACGCGCACCTGCAT
Source organism: Proteobacteria bacterium UBA6900 (assembly GCA_002451215.1). Lineage (GTDB taxonomy): Bacteria > Pseudomonadota > Gammaproteobacteria > Acidiferrobacterales > Sulfurifustaceae > SM1-46. Next base: position 18,081 of record DKBM01000105.1, on the reverse strand, counting down.
GTAACCGATGATCTTGCGCTCGGCGTAGGTGAGATAGGCCACCGCCAGCACTACCGGCAGTACGATAATGACAATCTTCACCAGGTTGGCCAGCAGGATCTGCAGCCAGGACGGCAACGCGAGCCAGAATCCGAGTAGCGTCTCGGTCATGCCTTGTCCCTCACAATCGAGACCGGACCGTGCGCGCCAAGCCCCGCGCTCTCCGGATATCCGGACGCGATCAGCACGCTGCCAGCAGGAACCCGCTCATCGAACATGACCGGCAGCCGCGCCTCGCCGTCTTGCATGATCCAGCGTGCCACCTCGCCATCGCCGAGACCGAACTCGGCTGCCTGCCGCGCATTGAGCCGCGCCGCCGGCGGCGGATTGTCCGCCGTTGCGAGAAGTGCCGGTGCGCGGCGCGTGACAGCGTCCACGGCGTACGGCGGCACATCGGCAATGCGCATAACCTGTCCGGCCACCAGTGTCATGCCATCCGGCTTGGCCGCATGCGGGTAACGTGACAACTTTGCGAGTGGCTTCACATTATCGAGAGTGACTTCCTTGCGCACCTCGGCAATCGTCATCTGGTCGAAGCCGGGCAGATTCAGATGGTTCGCCAGCACCCGAAGAATTTTCCAGCCGGGGCGCGCGTCGTCCTTCGGGTTCAGCGCGGCATTGAACGACTGCGCACGGCCCTCGACGTTGACAAACGTGCCCTCGGTCTCGGTGAATGGCGCGAGCGGCAGCCAAACATCGGCATATTCGACCGCACCTGACTGGTAAAGCGACGGCTTGAAGCTGGTCAGCATTACCACGAAGTCTGCCGCATGCATGGCGCCAGTCGCGCGCGCGCTGTTCAGGCAGTCGAGTTCCGGCTCGACGCCGAGCAGCACATAGGCCTTCACCCCGCTGCGCAGCATGTCGGAGGCATTCTTGCCTGCGGTGACGCTCGATCCCGCCACACCGCGGTGCGGCACGCAACCGGCGAGCCACGCGCCAGCCGAGTTGGCCGGTGGCAGCATGCCGAAGCTGCCGCCACAGCTCTCCGCAATAAACTGCGCAATTCCCTTCAGGATGGCCGCGTGCGGGTGCGACAGTGCGAGGCTGCCAAGCAGAATTGCCGGGCTCGTCCGGCTCGCGAGCATTTCGGCGACGGCCTTCCCATCAGAAGACGGCTCGCCCTTTCCGATCAGCGCGGACAACTCGCCCGGCACGGCCACCCCTTTCCGGGCTGCGAGAGCGCGCGCGACCCCGGCCAGCGCACCCTCCATTGCCATCAGGTCCGTCACCAATGAGTGCGCGATCGGGTAGTTGAATTCGTAGTCGACCGGATTGATAAGTGCGACGTGCGCACCCTTGCGCACGGCTTTGCGCAGGCGCAGGTTGAGCAGCGGCTGCTCCTTGCGAAGGTGGGAGCCAACCAGCAATACGCCGCCCAGGCGCTCGAGGTTGGCGATATCCTGTCCGAGGTACGGAAACGGCGGCATCGCCTCGTCGTCGCTGAAGTCCATCTGCCGCAGGCGATGATCGACGTTGCTGCTGCCGAGCGCGCGCATCAGCTTGCCGAGCAGATAGAACTCCTCGAGTGTTGCCGTCGGCGCGGCCAGCGCGCCGACTTGGCCCGCGCCATGCGCCGAGACCGCCTTGCGCAAGCCGGCGGCTGTGAATTCCATCGCCGTCTGCCAATCGGTCTCCTCCCAGCGCCCATTGCGGCGGATCATGGGCCGTGTCAGGCGGGCATCGGTGTTGAGCGCCTCGTAGCTGAAGCGGTCGCGGTCCGCCAGCCAGCATTCATTCACGGCTTCGTTCTCGCGCGGCACCACGCGCATCGCTTCCCCGCGGCGTACGTGCACGTCGAGATTTGCACCGACGCAATCGTGCGGGCTGACCGAGGGCCGACTCACGAGCTCCCACGGGCGCGCCGTGTAGCGGAACGGCTTGGAGGTCAACGCGCCGACCGGGCAGAGGTCGATCACGTTGCCGGAAAGTTCGGAATCCACGCTGCGATCGAGGAAGGTGCGGATTTCCATGTGTTCGCCGCGTCCGAGGCCGCCGAACTCCATGACGCCGCCCAGCTCTTTGCCGAAGCGAACACAGCGTGTGCAGTGAATGCAGCGCGTCATCTCGGTCGCGATCAGCGGGCCGATGTCCTTGTCCTTCACGATGCGCTTGGCCTCGTGATAGCGCGACACATCCTTGCCATAACCCACGGCAAGGTCCTGCAGCTTGCACTCCCCGCCCTGATCGCAAATCGGGCAGTCGAGCGGATGGTTGATCAGCAGGAACTCCATCACGCCCTTCTGCGCCTCGCGCGCGAGCGGCGAACGCGTGCGTACCACCATGCCCTCCGCCACCGGCGTGGCACAGGCCGGCAGCGGTTTCGGCGCCTTCTCGACCTCCACCAGGCACATGCGGCAGTTGGCCGCGACGGACAGCTGCTTGTGGTAACAGAAGCGCGGTACGTAGATGCCGGCCGCGTCGGTGGCTTGAATGATCATCTCGCCCTTGCGGGCCGTGACCTTTTTGCCGTCGACCTCTAGCGTGACGGTATCCACGGGCGTGGCGGCGGCCGGATTCGGCGTGCTCACGGGACGTACCTCCCGGTGCCAGGCATGCAGCGCTTCTGCTTCACGTGGTACTCGAACTCGTCGCGGAAATGCTTGATGAAACTCTTCACCGGCCAGGCGGCGGCGTCGCCAAGCGCACAGATCGTGCGGCCTTCAATCCTTGACGCGACGTCGTGCAGCATGTCGATATCCGCCCTGCTGCCCTCGCCGTGCTCGATGCGGTGAATCACCCGCGACATCCAGCCCGTGCCCTCGCGGCAGGGCGTGCACTGCCCGCACGACTCCTCAAAATAGAAGTGCGCGATGCGAGCGAGCGCCTTCACCATGCAGGTGGTTTCGTCCATCACGATCACGCCGCCCGACCCGAGCGCCGAGCCAGCCTTGGCAAGCGCGTCGTAGTCCATGGTGCATTCCATGATGATGTCGGCCGGGAGCACCGGCATCGACGAACCACCGGGGATGACCGCCTTCAGGCGGTGACCGTGGCGCACGCCGCCGGCCAGTTCCAGCAGCTTCGCAAACGGCGTACCCATCGGCACTTCGTAGTTTCCGGGCTTGTTGACATGGCCGGACACGCAAAAGATCTTCGCGCCACCGTTGTTCGGCTTGCCCATCTTGAGAAACCACTCGCCACCCTCGGCCAGGATGCCCGGCACCGAGGCGAGCGTTTCGGTGTTATTAATGGTGGTCGGCCGGCCGAACAGGCCGTAGTTGGCCGGAAACGGCGGCTTGAAGCGCGGCTGGCCTTTCTTGCCTTCAATCGAGTTGAGTAGCGCGGTCTCTTCCCCGCAGATGTAGGCGCCGGCGCCGAGATGGTTATGGAGCTCGAAATCGACTCCGCTACCTAATATGTTCTTGCCGAGCAGCCCGGCAGCGCGCGCCTCTTCGATCGCCGCCTCCATGCGCTCGTAGGGTTCCCAGAATTCGCCGCGAATGTAGTTGTAACCGACCGTCGCACCGATCGTGTAGCCGGCGATCGCCATGCCTTCCACCAGCGAATGCGGGTTAAAGCGCAGGACGTCGCGATCCTTGCAGGTACCGGGCTCGCCCTCGTCCGAGTTGCAGACGATGTACTTCTGTCCGGGCGCGCTGCGCGGCATAAAGCTCCATTTGAGACCGGTCGAGAATCCCGCGCCACCACGACCGCGCAGCGCCGATTTCTTCAGCTCCTCGATGATCATCTCGGGCGGCGTCTTCTCCTTCAGGATCTTGCGCCACACCGCGTAGCCGCCGGCCGCCTCGTAGGCCGCGAGCGTCCACGGCTTGTCCGCCGACAGGCTCTTGAACAGGAATTCGTTCAGTGCGGTCATTCGTGCTGCGCCAAAATCTCATCAATCTTCTGCGGCGTGAGATGTTCGTAGAACACCTTGCCGACCTGCATCATCGGCGCACCCACGCAGGCACCGAGACACTCGACTTCCTTCAGGGTGAAACGCCCGTCGGGCGTGGTCTCGCCCATCTTGATGTTGAGCTTCTTCTCGAGATGCTCGACTACCACTTCCGATCCGCACAACAGACAGGAGATGTTGGTGCACACGTAGATCATGTGCCGGCCCACCGGCGCATGCTCGTACATTGAATAGAAGGTTGCGACCTCCGCCGCCGCTACCGGCGGCATGCCGAGATAATCCGCCACGCCCTCGATCAGCTCATCGGTCAGCCAGCCGCCATTGGCCTCCTGCACGAGGCGCAGCGCCGCCATCACCGCGCCCTGCTTCTGCTCCGGCGGGTACTTCGCGACCCAGCGGTCGATCTCCGCCCGAACCTCAGGGCTGAACAGATCCACCGCGCTGCGCTTGGCCGGTATGCTGCTCATCAGCGATCCACGTCTCCGAACACGATGTCCTGGGTGCCAATCACGGCCACCATGTCCGCGATCATGTGCCCGCGCACCATCTCATCGAGTGCCGACAGGTGCACAAAGCCCGTCGAGCGGATCTTCAGCCGGTACGGCTTGTTGGCGCCATCGGAAACCAGATAGACGCCGAATTCGCCCTTGGGGTGCTCAATGGCCGCGTAGGTTTCGCCTTCCGGCACGCAATAGCCCTCGGTGAAGAGCTTGAAGTGATGTATGAGGGATTCCATGTCGTCCTTCATCTCCTCGCGGCTCGGCGGCACGATCTTGTGATCGCCGATCATCACCGGTCCTGGATTCTTGCGCAGCCACTCCACGCACTGGCGGATGATGCGATTGCTCTGGCGGAATTCTTCCATCCGCACCAGGTAGCGGTCATAGCAATCGCCATTCACGCCCACCGGAATATCGAAATCCATCTTGTCGTAGACCTCGTAGGGCTGCTTCTTGCGCAGGTCNNCTGCTTCCAGATGCGGTTGTCGGTGAGCAACGTCTCGTATTCATCCAAATACGCTGGGAAGCGTTCGGTGAAATCCCAGATGAAATCGAGTAGCGAGCCGTCGCGGTTGGCATTGCGCCGGGCGAGCTCGCCCTTGCCGTAGCCCTGGGCGGTGCTGTACTGCGGCATGCTGTCCGGCAGGTCGCGATAGACGCCGCCAGGTCGATAATAGGTCGCGTGCATGCGCGCGCCGGAGACCGCCTCATAGCAGTCGAACAGGTCCTCGCGCTCGCGAAACGCGTAAAGAAACACCGTCATCGCGCCAATATCGAGCGCATGGGTGCCGAGCCACAGCAGGTGATTCAGGATGCGCGTGATCTCGTCGAACATCACACGGATGTACTGGGCGCGCAGTGGCGGCGCGATGCCAAGCAGCTTCTCGATCGCCAGCACATAGGCGTGCTCGTTGCACATCATCGAGCAGTAGTCGAGCCGGTCCATGTAGCCAATCGACTGGTTGAACGGCTTGGTCTCGGCGAGTTTCTCCGTGGCGCGGTGCAGCAGCCCGATATGCGGGTCAGCGCGCTGGATTACCTCGCCATCGACCTCGAGCACCAGACGAAGCACGCCGTGCGCTGCCGGATGCTGCGGCCCGAAGTTCATCGTGTAGTTGCGGATCTCAGCCACGCGCAAAATCCTTGTCGCGGATCACGCGCGGCACCAGCACCCGCGGCTCGATTGAAACCGGCTGGTAAACCACGCGCTGCTTCTCCGGGTCATAGCGCATCTCGACGTGCCCCGAGACCGGGAAGTCCTTGCGGAACGGGTGGCCGATGAAGCCGTAGTCGGTCAGGATACGGCGCAGGTCCGGATGACCCTCGAATACGATGCCAAACAGATCGAACGCCTCGCGTTCGAACCAATTGGCCGAATTCCAGATACCCACCACTGACTCCACCATCGGCATCTCGTCATCGAGAAATACCTTGAGGCGCAGCCGACGGTTGTGACGCAGCGACAACAGGTGGTAGACGGCGGCGTAGCGCGGTCCGGGTTTCGGGCCCTGTGCCGACTCCTCGCCAAATGCGCTGTAGTCCACCCCGCACACGTCAATCAGCTGCTCGAAGCCGAAATCCTTGTCGTCGCGCAGGATCCGGCACGCGCGCAGCAACTGCTCGCGATGCAGCACCAACGTCAGCTCGCCAAGCCGCTCGGTCGTCTCGACGATCGCATCGCCGAATTTCTCCGCGGCGCGCGCCGCAAGGGCCTGAAGGGCTTCGGTGCTTGCCATGGGGTTCTACCGGGCGATGGTGCTGGTACGACGAATCTTGTTCTGCAGCTGGATGATGCCGTACAGCAAGGCCTCCGGCGTGGGCGGGCAACCCGGTACGTAAATATCCACTGGCACGATGCGGTCGCAGCCACGCACTACAGAATAGGAATAGTGGTAGTAGCCGCCACCGTTGGCGCAAGAACCCATCGAAATTACCCAGCGCGGCTCGGCCATCTGGNNCATCTGGTCGTAGACCTTGCGCAGCGCCGGGGCCATCTTGTTGCACAGGGTGCCGGCCACGATCATGACGTCCGACTGGCGCGGGCTCGGGCGGAACACGATGCCGAAGCGGTCCATGTCGTAGCGCGCGGCGGCCGTGTGCATCATCTCGATCGCGCAGCAGGCCAGCCCGAATGTCATCGGCCACAGCGAACCGGTCCGCGCCGCGTTAATGAGCTTGTCCGCGGTCGTGGTGATGAAGCCTTTCTCGAGGACTCCTTCTATTCCCACTCGAGGGCTCCCTTCTTCCACTCATATATGAAGCCGACCACCAGGATGCCAAGAAACAGCATCATGGCCACGAACCCGAGCATGCCAACTTCACTGAGTGCCACGGCCCAGGGAAACAGAAAGGCGATTTCCAGATCGAAGATGATGAACAGGATGGCGACTAGGTAGTAGCGCACGTCGAACTTCATGCGCGAGTCCTCGAACGCCTCAAATCCGCACTCGTAGGGGGAATTCTTTTCCGTGTCCGGGCGATGCGGCCCGAGGACACGGCCGATCACCACCATGGCGACGCCCATGATCAGCGCAACCGCCATAAAAATGAGAATGGGTACGTAGTTATTGAGCATTCTTAGCCCCTGCTGGTGGCGCCATGCCGTCCTCCTGCGCCCCGCAAAGTCGGGCGAGTCTAGGCGGGCGCCGCAGCCCAAGTCAAGACAAAAACATACGCCTTTGCGAGGACTTACGTCACTTCTCCTTTGGGGAGATATAAAAACTACCTATTCGATATTGTTTCATTCATAGGGACTCGTTGCGACTCTGATTTTTGGCCGCATTGACACCCAAAAAATCGCAAACCAATCAAACTTCGATGCCCTGCCAGCGATGACCAATAGCGACGATGATGGGCCACGGGACGCCCCGGGATATTGAGCGCGCTAGTTGTGGCATAAATCTCTATAGTCCGAATGCCATTGGTCCGAGAGACGCATAAACCAGCTCTGTCCTTCGCTACTCTCACTTTCTCGTACCTGGCGATGCGAACAATATTGAAACAAGACGTTGGGTTTCCACAGATGAAAATCAGGGTCAGATCACGAATATTTGCCAAATCCGGGATCTGACCCCAGTTCTCTCCAGGAGATAACTATGCACGCCATCAGCCGTCGCGCCAGAGAGCTCGGCACCGAGAATGCCTTCGTGGTCCTGGCCGAAGTCAGTCGCCTGCAGCAGCGGGGCAAGGACATTATTTCGTTTTGCATTGGCCAGCCCGACTTCCCCACGCCGGTCAACATCCAGGAGGCCGCGATCCGGGCGATTCGCGACGGGAAGCACGGCTACACGCCTTCCGCCGGCATCCTTGAATTGCGCGAGGCAGTCGCGAACAGCCTCAATCTGTCGCGCGGCATCAAGTTGAACCCCGACGACGTGGTGGTCGGTGCCGGCGCCAAACCGTTCATTGCCTACTCCATCCAGTCCGTCACCGATCACGGTGCCGGCGATGAAGTGATCTATCCCAACCCCGGCTTCCCGATCTACGAATCGCAGATTCGCGCGCTCGGCGCCGTGCCGGTGCCGATCCAGCTGCGCGAGGCGCGCCACTTCAATTTCGACCCGAACGAGTTGGAGAAGAAGATCACGTCGAAGACGCGGCTGCTGATTCTCAATTCTCCCCACAACCCGACCGGCGGAGTCATTCCGCGAATGGACATGGAGGCGATTGCCGCGATCCTGCGCCGCCACCCGCAGGTCTGGGTATTCGCAGATGAGATCTACTCCAGGCTGGTGTACGACGGCGAGTTTGTCTCGCTCACGCAGTTTCCCGACATGCTCGAGCGCACCATCATCTGCGACGGCGCGTCAAAAACCTGGGCCATGACCGGCTGGCGACTGGGGTTCGCGGCAAACAAGGCACTCGCGCCGGTATTCACCCGCTGGGTGACGAACACCGAATCGTGCGCCTCGCAGATCAGCCAATGGGCGGCGCTGGAGGCGATCACCGGCCCGCAGGAAGACGCCAAACGAATGCGCGAGAGCTTCCTCGAGCGCCGCGACCTGATCGTGCGGCTGTTGAACGAGGTTCCCGGCGTCACCTGCCAGAGCCCGGGCGGCGCGTTCTACGTGTGGCCGAACGTCACCGGGGCCTGCGCCGCGATCGGAGCTAAAGACTCGGAGGATTTCCGCTCGCGCCTGCTCAATGAAGCCGGGGTCGCAGTGCTCGCCGACATCCACTTCGGCCCGCGCGTCCCCAACGAGGGCCAACACATCCGCTTCAGCTATGCCGCCTCCCGCGAGGCGATCGAAGCGGGCGTGGCGCGCATGGCGGATTTCATCCGTCAAAACTCACGGAAGTAGCACGAGTCATGAACGCCGGAGTCAGATCACAGTGTTCTCGAATACTAGCCGAATCTGTGATCTGACTCCGATTGTTCTCGGCACAAAAGAAAAGGCCGGTCGCAGAGACCGGCCGTTCATTTGTTTGGTGCCGACGGGGAGACTCGAACTCCCACGGCTTTCGCCACTACCACCTCAAGGTAGCGTGTATACCAATTTCACCACGTCGGCAGAAGCACTTGGGCCCGCGACCGTGCGCAGGCGAGAAATCTATTCTACTGCTACTTCGGCACTTCCGGCGCCTTCGGTGTCTGCTGCTCTGGCACGGCAGGCGCGGCAGGCTTGGGCGCTTCCTGAACCGTCTCGGTAATGCTCTTCGGCGCCACCGACTTTCCGGCGAGGTAGGCCAACCCAAGATTCGAAGCGAAGAACACTATGGCAAGAACGGCCGTCGTGCGCGTAAGGAAGTTGGCACTACCGCGCGCGCCGAACAGCGTCGAAGAGGCGCCGCTGCCGAACGCCGCGCCCATATCCGCGCCCTTGCCCTGCTGCAGGAGCACGAGGCCGATGATGCCGACGGCCGAGAGGATGTCGATTACTACGAGAATCTCATGCATGACGATTCACCAATATCTGGTCAGATGACTAGTCTGCCGCCCGGCAGATCGCGAGGAACTCGTCCGCAACCAGCGACGCGCCGCCGATCAGCCCGCCGTCAATGTCCGGCTGACCGATGAGCTCCCCTGCGTTGGAGCCCTTCATGCTGCCGCCGTAGAGGATGCGCACCGCATCGGCGACGCCCTTGTCCTGCTTGGCAATCCGCTCGCGAATAAAGCGATGCACATCCTGCGCCTGCTGCGGAGTGGCCGTCTTGCCGGTGCCGATCGCCCAGACCGGCTCGTAGGCGATGATCGCATTCTTCAGGCTCGCCACGCCGTGCTTGGCGAGCACGGCATCAAGCTGGCGCGCTACCACCGCCTCGGTCTGATTGCCCTCGCGCTCGGCGAGCGTTTCGCCCACGCACAGAATCGGAGTCAGCCCGTGCGCTTGGGCGGCGCCATATTTCTCCGCCACCGTCGCATCCGACTCGCCGTAAAGCGAGCGGCGCTCCGAATGGCCGACGATGACATAGCTGCAACCATAGTCCTTCAGCATCGGGCCGGAGATCTCGCCCGTGAAGGCACCCGACTTGTTGACGTTCAGATTCTGCCCGCCCCAGGCGACGGCGCTGCCCGCGAGCTTCTCTGCGGCGAGCGGAATGAGGATGAAAGGCGGGCACACCGCCACTTCGGCCTTGGAGGCATTGCTGACACCGGCCTTGACGCCGTCCAGCAGGGCCGCGGACTCGGCGCGCGAGCCATTCATCTTCCAGTTGCCTGCAACAAAAGGCCGGCGCTTGGACATCTGTACTCCTCGGTATTTCTAGGCGGAAAAGAGGGCGCGATGTTACCGACCGTGGGGGGAGAATGCAATCCGCGCCCGGCCGCTTGCGCGGCCGCAGGCGGCAGGAAACTTGGATATTTCTAGGCCGCTTCGTCGGCCGCGCGCCGCACGATGCTGGCAAGCTGCTCGGCCAGCCGGTGGATCTGCTGCATCTCGCGGCCCTCGATCATGACGCGCACCACGGGCTCCGTCCCCGACGGGCGAAGCACCACGCGCCCCTGGGCACCGAGCTCGGCCTCCACCTCGCGCAGCGCCTCGCGCACCGGCGAAGAACCGTTGAGGTCGAAACGCCGCGCCATCCGCACGTTGATCATGGTCTGCGGATATACCGTCATTCCGGCCTTGAGCTCGATGAGACCCTTGCCGGTCTGCACCATGGTGGCCAGCACCTCGAGCGCCGCGACAATGCCATCGCCGGTCGTGCTCTTGTCGAGCAAGATGATGTGGCCGGAGGTCTCGCCGCCGAGCTCCCATTTTTCCTGCTGCAGCATGCTCATCACGTACCGATCGCCGACCTGCGCACGCTTGAACGGAATGCCACGCTCCTTCAGCGCTTGTTCGAGGCCGAGGTTGGTCATCAGCGTGCCCACCACGCCGCCATGCAGCCGGCCGTTGCCGTGGCGCGCCATGGCGGCAATATAGAGCATCAGGTCGCCATCGATGATCTGTCCATTCGCATCTACCAGAATGACGCGATCGCCATCTCCGTCCAGCGCGATGCCCAGATGCGCCCTCTCCTCCACCACGGTCTTTTGCAGCAGCTTCGGATGCGTCGAGCCACACTCGCGATTGATGTTGAATCCGTCCGGCTCGTTGGCGATGGGTATGACCACTGCGCCGAGCTCGCTCAGCACCAGCGGCGCGATGTGATAGGCGGCGCCGTTGGCGCAATCCACGACAATCTTGAGCCCTTCGAGGCTTACCCGGTGCGGAAACGTGCTCTTGCAGAATTCGATGTAGCGGCCGGCGGCATCTTCGTAGCGCTTTGCCTTGCCAAGCTCGCCCGGCGCAACGGTGCGCAGCGGTTCCTTCATGGCCTCTTCGATCGCGAGCTCCACGTCGTCCGGAAGCTTGGTGCCCTCGGCCGAGAAAAACTTGATGCCGTTGTCCTCGTAGGCATTGTGCGACGCGCTGATCACGATTCCCGCGCGGGCGCGGGCGGTGCGCGTCAGATAGGCGATGCCGGGCGTCGGCATTGGCCCGAGCAGGCGAATATCCACCCCGGCTGCGGAGAGACCCGCTTCCAGCGCCGACTCCAGCAAATAGCCGGAGACACGCGTGTCCTTGCCGATGAGGATCTTGGCGTGCCCGTTGCCGCGCTTGCCGAGCACACGGCCCGCGGCCCAACCGAGCTTCAGGACGGTTTCCGGCGTGATCGGCTCCTCGCCCATCGTGCCGCGCACACCATCAGTACCGAAAAACTTTCTCGCCATGCCTCCTCCTTGTTCGGCCTCAGCTCTCGCTTGCCGGCCACACGGCCTCGTACATCCTGAGCGCATCATGCGTGGCCCGCACGTCGTGCACCCGCACGATCCGCGCCCCGCGTTGCACCGCCATGAGCGCCAGGGCGACGCTCGCGTGCAGGCGATCGTCCAGCGCCAACCCGAGCGCCTTGCCGATCATAGACTTTCGCGACAGCCCGACAAGTAGCGGCACGCCAAGGCCGGCGAATTCGTCAAGACGGCGTAACAGTTCCAGATTGTGCTCGAGGGTCTTGCCAAAGCCGAATCCGGGGTCGATGAGCAGTCGTTCGCGCGGGATACCGGCGCTGACACAGCGATCCAACCGCTCACCAAGGAAATTGGTGACGTCCCGCACGACATCGCCGTATTGCGGACTCTCCTGCATGGTGCGCGGCTCGCCCTGCATGTGCATGAGACACACCGGCACACCAAGCGTGGCCGCCGCCTCGAGCGCGCCCGGCAGGCGCAGCGCGTAGACATCGTTGATGAACCCAGCCCCCGCGACTACCGCGGCGCGCATTACCTCGGGCTTGCCGGTGTCGATCGAGACCGGGATATCCAGCTCGCGATGCAGCGCTTCGATCACCGGGATGACGCGCGCCAGTTCCTCGTCGACCGACACCGCCTGCGCCCCGGGCCGCGTGGACTCGCCCCCGACATCGATGATGGCCGCACCGTCGGCAACCATGGCGTGGGCATGTACCAAGGCGTGCTGCAGATCAACAAATCTCCCGCCATCCGAGAAGGAATCGGGCGTGACGTTCAGAATGCCCATGATCACAGGGCGCGCGAGGTCGAGCGTGTGTGTGCCCACACGAAGTCGGGTGGCACCGCGCGGGGGCAATGGCGCTGGCTGCGCGTTGACGGCTTTCATCGGATCACGAGGAATGTCGTCCTCAAAAACGGATCGGCGACCAGCCCCAACCGGAACTGATCGCCGTATCCTGACCGGAACGCGCGCGGACTAGTGCTCGCCGGCCGGCGTATCGAGACGCGGTTTGGCTTCGCTGCGGTCGGACGGTTTGGTCGGCGCCGCACCGCCACCCTTTGCGTCCGGTCCGCTCCATCCTTCCGGCGGACGCGGTGTCTTGCCGGCCATGATGTCGTTGATCTGCTCGCTGTCCAGCGTCTCCCATTCGAGCAACGCCTTGGCCATGACCTCGATCTTGTCGCGGTTGTCCTCGATGATGGCGCGCGCCCGCGCGTATTCCTCATCGATGATGCGACGGATTTCCCGGTCGACTGCCTCGGCCACCGCATCCGACATGTTCTTGTGCGTCATGACATCGCGCCCCAGGAACACCTCGCTCTGGTTGTCGCCGTAGACGCGTGTACCGAGCACGTCCGACATTCCCCAACGCATGACCATGTTGCGCGCCAGATCGGTCGCGCGTTCAAAGTCGTTTGCCGCACCGGTGGTCATCTGGTTCATGAACACCTCTTCCGCGATGCGCCCGCCCATCAGCACGGAGATGCGCGACAGCAACGACTCGCGGTCATGACTGTAGCGATCTTCCTCGGGCAGCTGCATGGTCACGCCCAGCGCGCGACCGCGCGGGATGATGGTGACCTTGTGCACAGGATCCGTCGCGGGCAGGAGCTTTGCCACCACCGCGTGACCGGACTCGTGATACGCCGTGTTCATGCGCTCCTTCTCCGGCATCACGATCGAGCGGCGCTCGGCGCCCATGATGATCTTGTCCTTGGCNNGGCCTTCTCGAAATCCTCCATGTCGACGAGGCGCTTGTTGGAGCGGGCCGCAAACAGCGCGGCTTCGTTGACGAGGTTGGCGAGATCGGCCCCCGAGAAGCCCGGTGTGCCGCGTGCCAGGATGTTGGCATTCACGCCATCCGACACCGGTACCTTGCGCATGTGAACCTTGAGGATCTGCTCGCGACCGCGGATATCCGGCAACGGCACATATACCTGGCGGTCGAAGCGACCGGGACGCAGCAGCGCCGGGTCGAGCACGTCCGGACGGTTGGTGGCNNGTCTGCTCGCGCTCGTCGTGCCCGCCACCAAGGCCGGCACCACGCTGGCGGCCAACCGCGTCAATTTCATCAATGAAGATAATGCATGGCGCGTGCTTCTTGGCCTGATCGAACATATCGCGCACACGCGAAGCGCCAACGCCGACGAACATCTCGACAAAGTCGGAACCGGAAATGGAGAAGAACGGTACCTTGGCCTCGCCGGCGATAGCCTTGGCGAGCAGCGTCTTGCCGGTGCCGGGATTGCCGGTCATCAGCACGCCCTTCGGGATACGCCCACCGAGCTTCTGGAACTTGCTCGGGTCGCGCAGGAACTCGACCAATTCACCGACTTCTTCCTTTGCCTCTTCCACCCCGGCCACATCGGCGAACGTGATCTTGTTCTGCTCCTCTGTAAGCATGCGCGCCTTGCTCTTGCCAAAACTCATGGCGCCGCGGCCACCCACGCCGCCCTGCATCTGACGCATGAAGTACACCCACATGCCGATCAGCAACAGCACCGGCAGGATGTTCAGGAAGATCGTCAGCAGCAACGACTGCTCTTCGGGCGGCTTGGCGTCGAACGCGACCTTGTGGTCGAGCAGATCGTTGACCATCTGCGGGTCGTTCGGGGAATAACTGGTGAATGACTCACCGCTGCGCAGCCGACCAATGACCTCGCGGCCCTGGATGGTGACGCGCTCGACCTCGTTATTGCGCACCTTCTGAATGAAGGTGGAGTACTCCATCGCGCGGCTTGGCGCCTGGCGGGTGCCGAAATTGTTGAATACCGACATCAGCACGATGGCGATGACGAGCCACAGCAGCAGATTCTTGGTGAGATTGTTCAATGTTTACCTCAGCAAAACGCGTCGCCATCGCGACATTTGATCAGCACAGAGCGCAAGTGCATTGTCCTACGCTCCCCAGATGCATACAACCGCGCTATCTCTCAGGCCGGAATCCCTTCCCCAGAAGGTAGATTTCGCGGCTCTCGGCCCGTGAGGCGCGCGGCTTGCGCGACAACACGTGTTCGAAACGCTCCATCATGCGCTTGCGCAACTCGGGGAAACCTGCGCCCTGAAAAGTCTTGATCAGCAGGCTTCCACCACGCTTTAGCGTTTGGCCGGCAAAGTCCAGCGCAAGTTCCGCAAGATAGATCGCCCCGGCCTGGTCAGCCGACGCGATACCACTAATATTGGGCGCCATATCGGACAAAACAAGGTCGACTGCCTGCCCGTTGAGGCGTTCCAACAATGAGTCTAGCACCGCGTTTTCAGTGAAATCGCCCTGCAGAACGTCGACTCCCGCGATCGGCTCGATGGTCAGGATATCGAGCGCCAACACCCGTCCCGACGGCCCAACCCGTTCGGCAGCATATTCCGACCAGCCGCCCGGCGCGGCACCGAGGTCCACCACCAGCATCCCCGGCCGCAGCAGACGATCCTTCCGGTCGATTTCCTCTAGCTTGTAGGTGGCGCGCGAGCGAGCGCCCTCCTGGTGGGCGCGCTTCACATATTCATCGCGGAAATGGCGAGCGAGCCAGCGACTACTGCTTTTGCGACGGGTCATGAGAAATGTGGGTTTCGCTGGGGTATGATGCGCGGCCCGGCCAGCCGCAGCTCATCATTATATATGCCGCTCAACCCCCGCCAGCGCCAACACCTCAAGGCCCTTGCCCACAATCGAAAGCCAGTGATCATTGTCGGGGCTGGCGGACTGAGCGAGGCCGTGCTGAAAGAAACCGAGCTCGCCCTCTCGCACCATGAACTGCTGAAGATCCGCCTTCCGGCCGCTGGACCCGACGGGAGGAAGACGCTGATGGAAGGCATCTGTGCCGCGACCGGCGCCGAGCCGGTTCAGCTGCTCGGGCGGGTGGCGACGATCTATCGGCCAGGAAAGAAACCGCGGATCGTGCTGCCAGCGCCGAAGTGACTAGAGGTACCGGACACCGAGGACTTCGTACTCGCGCACCCCGTCCGGCACCTGTACCTCGACCGAATCTCCCACTTCCTTGCCAATTAGCCCGCGCGCGATGGGGGAACTGACCGAGATCTTGCCATGCGCGAGGTCAGCCTCGAAATCGCCGACGATCTGATAAGTCACCTGCTGGCCTGAGTCAATCTCGCGCAGATCGACCGTCGCACCAAACACGATACGATCGCCGGCATCGACCGACTTCGGATCAATCACTTGCGCGGTCGAAAGACGCATCTCGAGCTCGGCGATGCGCCCCTCAACGAAACCCTGCTGTTCCTTGGCGGCGTGATACTCGGCGTTTTCCGACAGGTCGCCGTGCGAACGCGCCTCCGCAATCGCAGAAATGATGCGCGGGCGCTCGACAGTCTTCAGGCGATGCAGCTCGGCGGTCAGCTTCTCGGCACCTGCTGCGGTGATCGGCGTTTTCTTCATCGGTTCAGCTCCTGGTGCAGGTCCTGCAGGCGATTCACGCCGAGCTCGCCGACGTAGCGATGGGCCTCTGCCGCGGCGCGCGCAGCAGCGAGCGTCGTGTAATTGGTGACCTTGTGCTGCAGGGCCTCGCGGCGGATGGCAAAGGAGTCCTCATAGCTCTGCCGATCCGATACCGTATTGATAATAACATCGATCTCGTCATTGACGATCATGTCGATGATGTGCGGCCGGCCTTCAGAAAGCTTGTTGACCGGACGCACGGCGATGCCGGCAGCCTCGAGCGCAGCCGCCGTGCCGCGCGTGGCCAAGAGCTCGAAACCGTTGTTCGCGAAATAGCGTGCAACCTCGACGATACCCTTCTGGTCCCCGTCGCGCACGCTGACGAACATGCGCCCCTTCAGGGGGATGGCGGCGCCCGCCGCGATCTGCGACTTGCAGAACGCCTCGCCGAAGGTGCGCCCGACACCCATGACCTCGCCAGTCGACTTCATCTCCGGACCGAGCATGGTGTCGACGCCAGGAAACTTGATGAATGGAAACACCGCTTCCTTGACCGAATAGTAGCCAGGTACGACCTCGCCACTCACTCCCTGCGCCTTCAGCGTCTGCCCGGTCATGCAGCGTGCGGCAATCTTGGCGAGTGGCCGCCCGGTCGCCTTCGAAACATAGGGCACGGTGCGCGAGGCGCGCGGGTTCACCTCAAGCACGTACACATCGCCATCCTTGATGGCAAACTGCACGTTCATGAGCCCCACGACATCGAGCGCAGTGGCCATCTCAGCGGTCTGGCGGCGCAGCTCGTCTTGCTGTTTCTTCGTCAGGTTGTAGGGCGGCAGCGAACAGGCCGAGTCGCCCGAGTGCACGCCCGCCTCCTCGATATGCTGCATGATGCCGCCAACGATCACCTGCGTGCCATCGGAAACGCAATCGACATCGACTTCGGTTGCATCGTTCAGAAAACGGTCGAGCAACACCGGAGAATCCTCCGACACCCGGACCGCCTCACGCATGTAGCGCTCCAGGTCCTCGCGGGCGTGCACGATTTCCATCGCCCGCCCGCCGAGCACGTAGGAGGGTCGCACCACGAGCGGATAACCGATCTTGTCGGCCAGCTTGATGGCCTGCTCGGTCGTGCGAGCCGTCGCGTTGGGCGGCTGCAGGAGCTTCAATTTCTGGATCAGCTTCTGGAAGCGCTCGCGATCCTCGGCAATGTCGATGGATTCCGGACTGGTGCCAATGATCGGCGCACCGGCCGCCTCCAACCCCTTGGCGAGCTTGAGCGGCGTCTGACCGCCATACTGCACGATCACTCCTTCCGGCTTCTCGACGTGAATGATCTCCAGCACGTCCTCAAGCGTGAGCGGCTCGAAGTACAGGCGATCCGAGGTGTCGTAGTCCGTCGATACCGTCTCCGGGTTACAGTTGACCATGATGGTCTGAAAGCCGTCCTCGCGCAGTGCAAACGAGGCGTGGCAGCAGCAGTAATCAAACTCAATGCCCTGTCCGACGCGGTTCGGCCCACCTCCGAGCACGATGATCTTGCGCCGCTCATCCGGTTCGGCCTCGCACTCCTCTTCATAAGTGGAGTACATGTACGCGGTGCTCGAGGCAAATTCCGCGGCACAGGAATCCACCCGCTTGTAAACCGGCCGGACTCCCGCTGCGTGCCGCAGCGCGCGCACCTTGTCTTCGGTGCTGCCCAGCAGCTGGGCCAGGCGACGGTCAGAAAATCCCTTGCGCTTCCACTCGCGCAACAGCGCCCCGGCGGGTTTGGACTTGCCCTTCGCCTTCTTGGCAACCTGAGTCTCGGTCGCCACCAGATCCTCGATCTGCGCAAGGAACCAGGGATCGACCAGGCACAGCTCAAAAATCTCATCGAGCCCCATGCCCAGCCGGAAGGCATCGGCGATGTACCAGATGCGCTCCGCGCCGGGCACGCGCAGTGCCTGGGCTACGCGCCGGCGCGCTTCGTCGCTCGCGAGCGACGCATCCAGACGCGGCTCCAGACCATAACTGCCGATCTCGAGACCGCGCAGCGCCTTCTGCAACGATTCCTGGAACGTGCGCCCAATTGCCATGACCTCGCCGACCGACTTCATCTGCGTGGTGAGCGTG
>DKBM01000004.1:12896-31001 GCA_002451215.1 Proteobacteria bacterium UBA6900 | reverse complement strand
GAACTTGAACTTGTACGGCAGGGCGGGGCGATGCATGTCGTCGAGGAAGTCGTTCACCAGCAGGCGGTGGATCTTCGGCTCATTGGCACAGGACTGCTCGCAACGCGCGGCACCCACGCAGCTCATGCCGGTGCGCACGCACGGACCGGCGCCGCCGAGGTCCCAACCGTACTCATTGATCTCGTCGAAGAAGTGCTGGGTCTTCTCGCTGGTCGTACCGATGAACATGATGTTGCCGGTCTGGCCGTGGAAGGCGATCAGGCCCGAACCCCACTTGTTCCACGAGTCCGACAGCTTGCGCAGCATGTCGGTGGTGTAGTGGTTACCGGCAGGCGGCTGCACGCGCAACGTGTGGAATTCCTTCGACTCCGGGAACATGGAGGCAACCTCGGAGAAGCGCGGGATGATGCCGCCGCCGTAGCCGAACACTGATACGGTGCCGCCCTTCCAGTATCCCTTGCGGGTCTTGTAGGAGTGCTCGAGCTGGCCGAGCAGGTCGACCATCATGTCGTTGTTCAGGGCAAGGCGCTTCAGACCCGTCACGAAGCTCGGCCACGGACCGCTCTCGAGCTGGTCGAGCAACGGCGTTTTGTGGAACGGCTTGCTGGACTTCTTCTGATCCAGCGGAAGGTACGTGGAGTGCTTCTCGGGATTCTTCGGTTTCTTCATCTCGGCCATTTGTGAATTGCCTCCTGGTTCTAGAAGGACGTGCTGATTTTCGGTTTGAGCCCCGAACCGTGCGACTATCTCGCGCGACCGGCCGGGCCATTTCTCTAACATCAGGATTGGATACCAACCTCTCCCTTTCGCTCGTCGTGCGCGCGTCCAAACACCCGGACCCGGCCGCGCCTGCTTATGCTTCTTCCAACCCCATCAAACTGGCGCGAGAGTGTATTGCGCTCGCGCACGCAGCGAAACACTGCGATAGGGGGGAGGAGGTTAAACGATTTGCCCCCCAAAAGGGATATGCCGCTTTAATGGGCGCCCAAGCATTGCTGTGGGACATTCGAGGGCGCAAAATACGCAAATACTTGATCTTGCGTAGATGTATGTTGCGATCGATGTCGTAAATCCGATCGAATCGTTCAGTTATTTGCTGTATATGGCCGCCCCAGTCACTCACTCACATCCTTCCGTATTGGCGAGCCCCTTTCGGGTGGACGATAGCGACACCTATCAACGCTGGCGCGATGCCAAGCTTGAGGATTATCCGTCGCGAGCGGAGGATCTGATAGTCGAAGTGCGAAACCCGCTCGCCCTGACGGCTGGCGAACGGACCGAAATGCTAGTCCGCCTGCGCAAGACCAATATGGTGATTTACGCTTGCCGCGGCGGGGACTTTAGTGACAAAGGAGTAACTCGCGCAATTGGCACACAGTTTGGGCTCGTCCACCTCGACGACAACCTGCTGGCGGATGAAGATTCGATCAGTTCGCTGCGCGTCATGCCGGAGAAATCCGGACGCGGCTACATTCCGTATTCGAACAAACGCTTGTTGTGGCACACGGACGGNNGGACGCCATGACCATCCCCGCCAATGAGGAGAGCGGCGCGATGCGCGCTGCCGTGAGCGGCCCGGTATTCTCGATCGACCCACGCAGCGGTTCCTTGCACATGCGCTATACGGCGCGCTCCCGCTCGATCCGGTGGCGCAACGACAAGGCAACACACGCCGCCGCGACCCGTTTGGCGGAGATTCTGTCCGAAACGTCAAACTATCATTTCTTTCATCGACTGGAGTCGGGACAGGGATTGCTCTGTAACAATGTGCTGCACAACCGCACAAGTTTTGTCGATGATATGGACAGCGGTCGGGTTCGACTGCTATATCGTGCGCGATACCACGACCGTGTCGACGGAACCGGCCTAGGCGAGGCCCGGGAGTAATCATGCTCTATCTCAGCGAGGTGCTGCTGCAGCACCATGACATCAGCACTTTTGATGAATTGTGTGACGTGATCACGCAGCGTGCGAAGGGCGAGATGTTCCTCAAGATCGACGTCAAGCCACCGTACCCTGATACGCCGGCGAACTGGGAAGATCGACTCGAGGGGGCCTTCGTAGGTATCCATTCAGTCACGAAATAGCCGTCGCCTGCCTTGAACAGGGGCTCGCCCGGCCCCATCAGGCAGGGACACTCCCGCAATCTGTACTTACCGTGAAATATCTCAAGACCGAAGCAGTGCTGGCAGACATGGACAGCGGCGAGGACACCCGCGAGTCCGATATTCTGCTTGAAAATCACGTCCACGATCTTCGCCAGAAGCTGATCGAGCTACCCGCCGGCAGTGACGCGCAGGATCGTGCGGTGCTGTTGCTTGAGCTCGGCCGCAGCCTGGTACGCCTCAATCAGATGCAGGATGCCTGGGACGCCGGCAAAGAAGCATTCGAAACCTACATACAGCGTGAAGCTTGGGAGGGCGCGATTCAGGCGCTCGAGATCATGTTCCTGTCCGACCAGCCTGACTCGCTGCCGGCATTGGGACAGGCGATCTGGCTCGCGGTAACTTATCCCGTGGATCCGGAGCTGACCGTCGCCATGCTGCAACACGTGGTAGATGAGACGCCGCCGGACTCGGATGGCGCCGCCGTGGCCGCCGCTGCCGCGCACTACGTAGCCGACCTGCGCATGCCAGAGGGCAAGGAGCGCGAAAATCTCATCTTCTACACCAACCAGATGCTCGTCACGGTCGCCCGTCGGCACAGTGATGTTCAGGACCAGGAATCCTTCTCCCGCTGGTTCAAGCGTCTCGAGCTGGATGACCCGGCGAAGTTTCTTGTGCGTCTGCGCAACGTGGTCGACGTGCTGGTGCAGCAAAACTGGTGGTTTGACCGCGACGCCCTGAAGGCCAAGCTCCCGGTGCAGTGATATGTACTGGCAGGAAACTTCCCATGAGACGAAAGCTGTGCGTGATGACGTCATTGACGTCGCCTTCAGCATTGCCTGCCGCACACTTCCCGTCGATCACGCCTGGGTACTTTCTCGCGCGGTACTCGAGGTACTGCCATGGCTCGCCGAGGAGGCAGGTGCCGGCGTGCATACCATCCACGTTGCAGAATCGGGCAATGGCTGGATGCGCCCCGAGGGCGGCGATGCGCTGCTCTACCTGTCACGACGGACAAAACTGACGCTGCGCGTGCCGCGCCGGCGGCTCGAGGATACGCGCCGTTTGAGCGGCCACAGTCTGGACATCGATGGCCATTCGTTGGCTGTGGGAGAGGGCGCCGAACGTGCCCTGGCAACCAACCCGGCGGTATTTGCGCGCTACATTGTCACGAATGGCGGCGTGGATGAAAGCGCTTTTCTCGCCCAGGCCCACGCTGCATTGCGCGCAATGGGAGTGCGCCCGCGCAAGATGCTATGCGGTATCGAACACACCATCCGGACGCCAGACGCCGCGCTGCGCACTCGCAGCCTGATGGTGGCGGACCTCTCAGCCGAGGAATCGGTAACGCTGCAGGCCGAAGGGCTTGGCCCGGAACGCACACTGGGTTGTGGGCTGTTTCTGCCGCACAAGGATATCCAGGAAATCAGCCCCTCCGGGCCCGTCTTGGAATAGGAACGATGGATTTGTATTATTCGCGCCGCTATTCGCCGGCGCCGGCGCCGAACACCGTTTTCTTGCAATTCTCGAAGGGGGAAACATGAGCATCGAATTTGACGGCAAAAGTATTGAGACCGACGCTAACGGCTATCTCAAGAGCGCCGAGGACTGGAGCAAGGAGCTCGCGGAGCACATGGCGGGCCTAGAAGGCGTGACACTCACGCAGAAACATTGGGATCTCATCGAATACCTGCGCGACGAGTATTTCAACAACAACGGCACCCAGCCCAACACGCGCCACATCTGCAAGGCGATGTCAGACAAGTGGGGCAGCAACGTCTCGCAGAAAGATGTCTACGACCTGTTCCCCAAGGACCCGAGCAAACAGGGCGGGCGCATCGCGGGCTTGCCGGAGTCGCGGCGCAAGGGCGGTTACTGATTCCCTTCCGTCGATCGATTTAGTGACGCAGCGAACAGGCGGCCGCACGTGCAAGCGTGTGGCCGTTTTGTTTTCCGGATCCAGACACGATAATTGTTTGCCATGCTGACCACGCTTGTGGATGTCCAAACGCTCGCCCGGCATCTCAATGATCCGGGCTGGGTCACAGTCGACTGCCGATTTTCGCTCAGCAATCCAGAGGCCGGACGCCTCGCGTACGAGGCCGGGCACGTCCCCGGCGCTCGCTACGCGCATCTTGAACAGGATCTGTCGTCGCCCGTGACCGCATCCAGCGGACGCCATCCGCTGCCGGATCCGATACGGCTCGCAACACGGCTGGGCGCGTGGGGAATCGATGCCAGCAAACAGGTCGTGGTGTACGACGACACCTTCGGCGCCATGGCGGCACGCCTATGGTGGCTGTTGCGCTGGATGGGGCATGAGTCCGTTGCGTTGCTGGACGGAGGACTGCCGCGCTGGCAGCGCGCAGGGCTGCCCATTACGAAAGACCTGCCTGCGATCGTGGTGGCTCAGTTTGTGCCGCGAATGAACCAGACCCTGTTGGCAAACGTCGTCGACGTTGAGCGGGCGGTCGCTGATGGATTTTTGGTGATGGATGCGCGCGCCGAGGAGCGCTTCACTGGAGAAATTGAACCCCTCGATCGCGTGGCAGGACATGTGCCCGGGGCACGCAATGCACCCTACGATGACAACCTCGATCTAAGTGGCGAATTTTCCTCCGACGAGGCGCTTCGCGAACACTACGGTGCGCTGCTCGGGCGCACGGCGCCTGCGAAGGTAATTCACATGTGCGGCTCGGGCGTGACTGCGTGCCACAACATACTCGCGATGGAGCATGCCGGCCTGCGTGGTGCCCGGCTCTATGCCGGCAGCTGGAGTGAGTGGATTACTGACCCAAATCGCCCGATTGCAACCGGCGAGTAGGGTAAGCGCTCGCGAAACATTACCGGCTATCGCAAGTCGCCAAAAATCATTTGGGTTCCGCCGGATCGATCGCGCGCCTGAATGAAACCCTGGAGGTCTCTCCCGCGACGAAGGCTGCCTGAGCGCGCTAGCCTTTGTGCGCGCGGTTCTCTGCCGCATGTTTGGTCGAATCGGCGACCTTGTCCATCAGCGCGAACAGCAGGCCCGAGACAACCAGCACCACGTGGATACCGACCTTCCACGCGAGCGCCTGATCGGCCACCGTCCAGCTATGCGCGGCGAGCGGGTCGCCGCTAAACGATGTGATGCGGACAAATGCCTTGAGGAGCTCGATTGCGGAGATCGCCACGATCGATGCAATGAGTTTTACCTTGAGGCCGGAGAAGTCCACCTTGCCCATCCACTCCGGCCGGTCCTCGTGGCCGCCCGTGTCGATCTTCGAGACGAAGTTCTCATAGCCGCTAAAGATGATGATGAGCAGCAGATTTGCCACCAGCGACATGTCCACGAGCGTGAGGATCGCGAGAATGGTCTCGGATTCAGAAGCCGTGAAGATATGACCGATCACGTGAAGAAACTCCTGCGCAAATTTGACCAGCAGTAGCACGACCGCCACCACCAGTCCGAAATAGAATGGCGCCAGCAGCCAGCGGCTGTTGAAAATTGCTAGTTCAAGAGCATGCTCGAGTTTTTTCATGTGGCTATCGGTTCAATAATGCCGGCGGGCAATGCGGAATGCTTGCCCAATGGGCGCGCAATTATCATTGTCGGCAAGGAAAGCGCAAGCGCCGGCCGCCTGACGAACACGATTGACTATTTTGCGAACACCTGACTTGGGTCCGCGAACGCCTTGAACTCGAGCGCATTGCCGCTCGGGTCAAGGAAGAACATGGTGCCCTGTTCGCCCACCTGCCCTTTGAATCTTACATACGGCTCGATCACAAAACGGGTGCCGGCAGCGCGCAGACGTGCGGCAAGTGCTTCCCAATCCGCCATACCGAGGATCACGCCGAAGTGCGGAACCGGCACCTGCTTGCCGTCCACCTGACTGTGGGACGCGACCCTTGTCCCGCCCGGCGACAGGTGCGCGACGATCTGGTGGCCATAGAGATCAAAGTCGATCCAGGTATCGGCACTGCGTCCCTCGGGACAGCCGAGTAGCTTGCCATAGAAGGCCCGCGCCGCCGCGAGGTCGTGCACGGGAAACGCAATGTGAAAAGGACTCACTTCTTCTCCAGTTTCAGCGACGCCGAGTTTATGCAGTAACGCAGGCCGGTCGGCTTCGGGCCGTCCGGAAAGACGTGGCCAAGATGCGCGCCACACTGTTTGCAGTGCACCTCGGTGCGCTGCATGAAGAGAGTGATATCGCTTTCCTCGCCGATATTCTCCGGCTTGAGGGGCGCATAGAAGCTCGGCCAGCCGCTGCCAGAATCGAACTTTGTATCCGAACCGAACAGCTCGGCACCGCAGCACACGCAGCGATAGGTTCCTTCCTCGTGACAGTCCCAGTAACGGCCGGTAAAAGGATGCTCGGTGCCTTTCCTGCGTGTAACGCGGAATTCATCCGAATCCAGTTGCTGGCGCCACTCATCGTCGGTCTTCTCGATCGGGGTCTTGGAGTCGCTCATGTACGTGCACTCGTCGTGTGTTTCAGACCTGTTGGTCGTTTCAAGACTCCGCGTCCTGACGCTCCGTGGCAAGAGAATTCGTCAGGCCCGCCAAATCGCCCGGAATCAGCAAGTTGGCACTCGCCGGGCGCGGGCTATGGGCTCAGCGAATCAGGCGCTGGAGCTCGGAACCCGACTGTCCCAGCCGGAGAACCGGCTGCTTGGATTCCGATGCGCAGCGCTACACATCTCCCCACATTCGCACGAGATTCACGTAGGCGCGATTGACGATCACTGCCTCTTCGGTCTCGGATGAGTCCGCCAACATCTTTTCGCGTACCCGGTTCAGTTCATAAAGGAGCTCGCGCTGTGCCGGGTCGCGTATCAGGCTTTGGACCCACGTCACGGCGACCAGTCGCTCGCCTCGAGTGACCTCGGCGACATGGTGCAAGCTGGAGGACGGGTACATCACCGCGTCTCCGGCCGGCATCTTCACGCGCTGGTCGCCAAAGTTGCCGCGCACCACCAGCTCACCGCCGTCGTACTCGTCCGGCTCATTGAGAAAAATCGTGATCGACACATCGGTTCGGTAAAGCGCACCATCCGCTCCCATCACCGGGTCATCGACATGGTCACCATAGCGCATGCCCGGCTGGTAGCGCGCATAAAATGGTGCCGCGACCCTGAGCGGCAATGCGCCTGCGCGATAGTCCGGGTGGCGAACGAGGCTGCCCATGACGAGGTTGTCGACCTGCGAGATCTCTTTCGACTCGCGGTTCGCCTCGAGGTTATGCTTCACGCGCGAGGCCACCATGCCGGCCGACAACTTGCCATCACGAAACGCGGCGCGCGCGAGGATCTCGCGTGCGCCCAGTAGCT
Organism: Proteobacteria bacterium UBA6900; assembly: GCA_002451215.1. Lineage (GTDB taxonomy): Bacteria > Pseudomonadota > Gammaproteobacteria > Acidiferrobacterales > Sulfurifustaceae > SM1-46. The sequence goes on along the minus strand of DKBM01000004.1, from coordinate 23,586 downwards.
GGTCGCGCGTCAGAACATTCTTTAGCGGCAGCAACATGTCGGTACCTCGGGCAGCGGCGGCAAAGATTATAGGCAGGTCGTTAGCGGTAAAACAGTGAAAGCCCACCGAGCAGGATGAACCAGGCTACCACACGTCGGAAGTGCGCCTCGCGCACGTGAAAGTGCAGGCGGTTGGCGAACCACAGCGCGAGCACCAGGAACGGCGCAGAAAAAAGCATCATCTCTACAGTCCGTTCACTGTACGCATCCTGCACGACATAGCCGAGGGCGCGCACGCAATTGAGTGGCAGGAAGAATGCGAAAGCGTAGTTGCGCACGACCGTCTTGTTGTCGAACGTCGCGAGCAACCGTGTCATGGCGATTGGCCCGCTGATGCCGAACAGTCCTTGCGATACCCCACCAAGCGTATCAAGCAGCCGCGCCGTTACCGGATGAAGGCGCAGTCGCTGCGGTGACATGACCAGATAGGCGCCGGCCAGCGTGATCATGCTGGCGAGCAGCATACGAAACAGCTCAAGCGAGACATAGTAGAACACTGTGAGTCCGGCCAGTGCGCCGAGCACCGCAAATGCCATCATGCCGGCGACGAAGCGCCACTCTACGGTCCTCGGGGAACGCGCCAGACCGATACTCGCCACCAGAATCTGTGGCAAGACCGAATAGACCACCAGCGTCTTGCTGTCGTACAACCAGGTCAGCAACGGCAGCATCATCACCGTGCCGGCCAGACCGAAAACAATTTCGAAGGAGTAGGTGAGAGCGCAGACGAGGGTGAGGACGACCAGTGCAGACATGGGCTAGGCAAAACACACCCAGGTTGTGGCGATGTACTTGACGCCTTTTTCAATGGTGACGGCGCGATGTATATGCGTCCAGAACGGCGGGAATAGCACCAGCTTGCCCTGTTGCGGCCGGACTCGAATTCCCTGCAGCGCGAACTCCGTTTCGCCACCGGGACCTTCGACGTCGTTGAGATACCACAGCGCGACCAGTTGCCGGCTCATGAATTCACCCGGTCCGCTGTCTATGTGCCAGTGATAGTACTCGCCGGGCAGATAGCGCTGCAGGTTGTAACCGATGTCCTTGAAGCGGTTCACGCCGAAGAACGGAAACTCGCGCGCCACATCACGCAGGGCCGACCCCAGCGACTGGCGCAGCACCCCGTCGATGTCGCGCCAATCCTCATGTGCGCTGATAAAGAGATCCGTCGTCTTCTTGATGGATCCCTCTTCGGACTGCTGCGCACCGATACGCCCCGGGTACTGCTGGTCGATGCGCTCCTCGAAGCGGCGCACCATTTCACGACAGACATCGCCCGGCAGTGCCTGCGGGATCTCGTAGATGAAGGAATGCGGGGCGACTTCGCGCAGGGTCATGAGAGGGCCGCGTGCGGGCATGGGCATTATGGTTGTCGCCCATTGCGCTCGTCAAACCAGGTGAGGCGCAGGCGGCGGCGCCGGCAGACACTGCAATTCATGGTATAAACGCCAGCACTGCAGCTCTCGCGAGTAGTCAGCGTGCCAACCAATTCGCCGGATTCTCCCGGTGCCCGTGGAAAGAATCTGCTTCGGGAATTCTTTCCGGCCCAACCTTTCGCAACCGCACGGGAAAAAACGCTCGGCGGCATTGGCGCTTTTGTGGCGATGTTCGGCCTGGTTGCTGGATCAGCCTATCTTGCTCCAGAGCACCTGGTGTTCGTGGTGGCTTCGATGGGGGCGTCGGCTGTACTGTTCTTTGGTGCCCCGCACTCGCCGCTGGCCCAGCCCTGGGCTTTTGTTGGTGGTCATTTTCTTTCGGCGTTTATCGGCGTGACGTGCTTCAAGCTGATTCCGCAACCGCACCTGGCGGCCGCCGCTGCGGTATCAATCGCCATTGTCGTCATGCACTTCGCGCACTGCCTCCACCCGCCTGGCGGCGCCACCGCACTGGTAGCGGTAATTGGCGGCGAGGCAGTGCATCAGCTCGGTTATGGCTATCTTCTGGTTCCAGTCGGCATCAACGTAGCGCTGTTTTTGTCACTGGCACTTCTCATCAACAATTTCATTCCCGGGCGTCGCTACCCGGCTGCGAGCGCGGCCAAGCAGTCGCTGCCAGCCGATCCGCTGCTGCGATTGGGCGTCAACCGGGCGGACCTCGAGGCTGCGCTTGCTGACATGGGGACGTTCATCGACGTCAGCGAGTCAGATCTCGAGCAGATATATAGCAAGGCGCTGCTTCGATCGCACCAGCGCCGCCTTGGCGAGGTGCAGTGCGCCGAGATCATGCGTCGCGATGTGATCGCCGCAGAATTTGGCGATGCGCTCGAGGATATCTGGACTCGCATGCTGGAACAGAAGGTGAAGGGCATCCCGGTGGTCGATCGGGCGCGGCGCGTAGTCGGCATGATCACGATCGTTGATTTCCTCAGGCTTGCCGGGAAGCCGACCTCGGGGCACGTCTTCGATCGTCTGCGAAGCATGATCCGGCGCACCAGCGGCACTACTTCCGACAAGCCGGAGGTAGTGGGGCAGATCATGTCACAGCCGGCCATCTGTGCGCGTGACACGGCCCATATCGTCTCGCTTATCCCTTTGTTCATGGAGCACGGCATTCATCATGTGCCGATCGTGGACAGTGAGAACAAGCTTGCGGGGATCGTTACGCAGTCCGACCTGACCGAAGCGCTCTACCGCTACCGCGCAATGTTGCGCTAGCGAACGCGCGTGCCGGTCAGTTCGTCGAATCGGCGCTTGACGGCCTCAAGTCTCGACGCGTTGGCTTCGCCTTCCGTTTCAAATAGCGGTGATTCTGTCCACTGGTTGCCCGCCGCATCCAATTTGGCGAACCGGTAATTCTTGCCCACGCGATAGACTTGACTGACCTCCTTGCCGGCACGCTCCATCGCCGCAAGCCGACCGACGTGCGGACCCTGGGCTGCGCCCGGCTGCCCCCGGGGGGCGGGTGAAGCGAAGAAAAATTCGGTACTGAGCGGTTCGCCACCCATGTCGATTTGCACGCCTGTAACATCCGGCAGATGCTTCAGGATGTAACCCGCCATGAGCAGCGCAAGGTTCTCATTGGCGGTGCTGAGTGCACCAAGTAGTTTGTCGGCCGCAATCTGGCAGCGTTGCACGCGATCGGGATGCTCTATCCACTCCGGGCCCATCCGCCAGCCGGCGTCCATGTCGCTATCCATCTTCGCGAAAAACGCCTCGGCATCAACGAGCATCGATTGCTCCACCTCGAGCGCCAGCCGCTTGCCGCCCGCGTCGACTTCGAGCCTCATGCGTGGCGCGCCTTGCTCTCAGTGTCGGAGCAATTTCCGGCGCTTTCGAGCAGCGCCTCGATGCGAGGAGGGGCATCCTCTCCGTGCGCAGTAAACAAATCGAGCATCTGACGCGCCGTCTCTAACCAGCGCTGTTCGCCGTCGCGCGCCGCCGATCGCAGGGCGCTTGTCGACTCGTGCTCGGCAAACTCGCGATAGGCCGCCAGTAGTTCCGGGAACAGTTGCTTGCGCATGCCGCTGAAGTTGCCAAACAAGAAGTGCAGGGAGGGGCGCGCGCCCGAGTCGATTAGTCTCGGGATCGTGGAGACGCAATCCGCCACTAGATCGCGGACCGCACGCGCCATGATCTCCGTGCGCCGCGGCAGTGCGAGGAGCATCTCCTCCCAAGCCTTGCCGAGGGCCCGCCCGGCAATTGCCTCGCCCGTCTCGTGGAGAACCATGGTCTCGGTTTCAGCCTCGGTCAGGCGCGTCAGTTCACGCTCCGCGTCGTGGGAAAGATCGTACGCCGCCAACGCACGGTCAAGGGCGCGGTTATTGCGGTTCCAGTGTCGCTCTTCAATCTTCTCCCACAGGAAGCGGCGAACTGACTCCTGACGCACAAAGATATTGTTACCTTGTAGCATCGCCGGCGGCGCCTCCAGATCGCGCGCGTACTCGCAGGTAGTGACGTACACGTTACATCCGTCGCGGACTTCGTTGCGCACCAGCCGTCCAAGAAAGAAATGTGGCTTATGAAACTGTCCGTAGCCGGCGCTATAGGCATAGCCATGCGGGACCAGGGCCGCGTTGATGGTTTCGCTCTGAAACGGATCGACCGGTCCAGTCGGCAGCGGCACGGGCGCGAACGTCTGGGACTCGAGGCCTTCCCAGAGCTGCTCGCGCTCCTGCAGCCAGGAGCCGACGTCGTGGCGGGGAAGCTCGCGGGTCAGCGGCAACTCGTGCTCCCAACGGTAGTACTCGCGCATCTTCAGCAAGTACACGCATAGCGTGAACTCGCCGGCGTAGCGTGCGTCGGAGATATGGCAGTTGTGCTGGACGGTGTGGACCAGTTGACCGAAGTTCAGCATGATGAACAACCTGGCGTTCTGCGCCTCGGCAATGCACAAGTATAGGCCGTGGCGCGCCAGCGAAACCAGCGTAGCGATTGTGTGGACTTGAGCCACGGAGCGTGACGATGAGCGCAGTCCAAAGGGGATGGTGGTTGGCTTGCGGTGTGATGGCCGTGCTGCTCAGCCCATGCGCGCTGGCCGACCCTCCGGAAGGCTACCCGTTCCTCGCCTACGATGAGGGACTTGCGCAGGCCCGCGCCTCGCAAAAGCACATGTTTCTCTATTTCGGTCGCTACGGTTGTGGCTGGTGCGACAAAACCAACCGCGAGGCTTTCAGCGATAAGCGGGTGCGTGAGGCATACCTTGCGCACTACGTGTTGGTGTACGTCGACGCCGAAAGCGGAAAGCGACTGACGCTGCCAACAGGAGAGCGGATTACGGAGATGGAATTCGGGGCGCGGAACAAGGTTTTTGCCACGCCCATGTTTGCCTACTTGGAGCCAGACGGAAGGCTGATTGTGAAACTCGCTGGCATCCAGAGTGCGAAGGACTTCCTGGACTACGACCGCTATGTCCACGACGGCATCTATCGCGACAAGGAATTTCGGCGTTTTCTCTCCGAGCAACAGAGGCCATGAAACGTGCTGCATGCTGGTTTGCGCTGGCCCTGTCGGGCGCGGTGGCGGCGGCCGAAATTGACTTTGGTCCGGTCTTTGCGGTGAGCGGGGCACCGACGGCGGGTGTGTACCAGCAGCTCGACGGGCCAGCGCGTCAGCATGTAGCCGTATCGGATGACACTGTCGGTGTGGTCTGGGAGGACAATCGAGATGGTTCTTCGCAGGCGTACTTTGCGAGCAAGCGGGTATCCGGCGCCGGCTTTGGTGCGTCACGGCGGGTGAGCACGGGGCGCGCCGCGTCGGAGCCGGTGGTTGCGGCGCTCGGACGCGGCCGCTTCCTCGCCGCCTGGGAACAGGACGGTTCAGTATGGGTGCGTCTTGTCGAGGCGGGCACGTTGGGTCCTCCACTCCAGCTGGCAGTCAATGCGGCGCACGTCGTGCTCGCAACGCGCACGAACGTTGTGTACGCCGCATGGAGCGAACAGCAGGGTCAGTATTCCAGATTGCGCATCGCCCGCCTGACCCTGGCGCCCGACGGCGACGTGACCGTCGCCAGTGCCGGTGACGTCGAGCGCGGCGTGCTGGCGGGCGACCAGCTCTATCCCAGCCTGGCGCTTTTTGCGCGGGGCGGCGTTATCGCGTGGGAAGACCGTCGGCGCGGGCACACCGCCATCTACTTCAGTGCCTTCGACGACCAGCAGAAATTTCGTCCGCCTCAGCTACTCAATGAACTGCGTGCCCAGCGACGTGTGAACTTTGGTCGCGGGCCAGGAGCTGCGCGCGTGGCACTCAGCGTATGCGGTGAGGCATGCGTCGTTGCGGTGTGGCTCGACAAACGTGACTTTCTGAGTGGCTATGACATCTACGCCGCGCAGTCAGACGACGGCGGCAGGCGCTTCGGCAAGAATGAGAAAGTGCAGGATGAATTCGGAAGCAACATCAGCCAATGGCATGCCGCGGTCGCGGCCGGCAAGGGCCAGGTGATGGCGGTCTGGGATGACGATCGGGACGAGACGGCGGATATCTGGCTCTCATGGCGAGAAGCGGAGGGCTGGTCCGCGGACATGGCAGTGCCGGGCGCCTCCGGGCCAGCCCAGCAGTCGAGCCCGGCCATCACGTTGGATGATGAGGGCAACCTGCATCTGGTGTGGCTGCACCGCGACACCGAGGGCGGGCCGACCCAGATACGCTATTTGGTGGCGCACCGCGCCAAGGCAGTCAAGCCTCCCTGACAGGCAGGACCAGCACCTTCCCTGCGGGGGAAAACAAACCCGAGACAAGTCATTGAAAAGGACCAATCGATGAGTAAACTATGCCCCCGCTTTACCGGTCCCCTAGAAAGCCGACATTTTCAGGAGCTGCGTTTTTATGAATGAGACGTACTACAAGACCATCGATGCGATGGAGAAGAAGGGCGTTGACAAGGAGTACATCAACGGCTGGGCGTGCGGATTTCTGCACAACCCGAAGCGCGAGGAGCAGCGCCTGAACGAGGCCTATGAGGCCGGCTTCAACGATGGCGCCGCCGGCAAGACCGACGGCTTCACGAGCTGGGCCAAAAAGAAGTAGGCGCGACACGCGGCGGGTACATTGCCCGCCGCTGCCCCAGGGCTAGCCGGCGCTGGCAAGTTCGTACCAGCGCTTCGCCGCCTGCGGGTCCTTCTCCACACCCAGACCCTGCTCATACATCATTCCCAGGGTCATTTGTGAACCGGCCATCCCCTGGTCGGCCGCCTTCCGGAACCATACCGCAGCCTGCGCCGCATCCTTCGGGGTGCATTCACCTTGCAGGTACATGAAGCCCAGCCCATGCTGCGCGAGTGCGTGACCCTGCTCGGCCGCCGCACGCATCAGTTCCAGGGCCTTGGCGTCGTTCCGAACGATGCCCAGTCCGTTCTGATACATGATTGCCATGCGGTACTGCGCCTCGGGATTGCCTTGCTCCGAGAACGGCGAAAGGAACTTGAGCGCCTTGGCGAATTCTCTCGACTCGAATGCCGAGATGCCGCTTGCGAAGTCAACGTCTGGATCGGGCATGGGCTAGTGGACTGCCGCGTTTAGGAGGTGGCGATTGTGCCAGAGCGCGGAAAGCGCCGCACGCATGCACCCAATCACGGTCCGGGATTGCGGTGCACGTGATGCGCGGGACGCTTAGAATGACCGCGACATCGCGTGGCTGGCCCGGCTAGGTCGTGCGGACAGGAGAATCGATGGCAATACGCATGAAAACGCGCTTTCGCGCGAAGGGGCCAAAAACGGTGGCCGATCGGGCCAACGTGGTTGGCTACAACCTGTGGAAGATCGCGCAAGAGATCGTGCGCCATATGGAGAAAGAAGGCTTCAAGTTCGCTTCCGATGTCCAGCTTGTGGCCGTCATGACCGAAGTCATCGCATTTCTCGTCCAGATCGCCGACCGCATCGTCTACGGACAGTTAAGCGAAGAGGATCGGACCACGTTCGTCAATGCACTGGGACGCGACTTGGCCGAACACGCGCAAACCAACCTGTCGGCCATCCTGGGTCCGGGGGACCACGCAGGGCGGTTCATCGATACGCTGAATGCGCGTTTCGCCGACTACGCCGAGTACAACTTCAGCCGGGAGAGCGGACCGAGCTACGCGTTTGTGCGCTACCTGGGTGACCGGATTTCCAACGAGATGGCGCTGACCGATAACAAATGGGTGGTAGAGCACGTCATGGAAATCGAGGCGCCGGAGGCGATAAAGTTACTTCGCAAGCTCGTGCACGAGGTCATGGGCATCAAGTTGAACTAGGTTGCCGCGTTCCTTCGTCCGCATGCAGCCGTTATAATCTTTCTGCCTCTCTTGAGATAAAGAAACTTCGTCGCACCCCATGCCGGAAATCCAGTCTCTTCTTCAGCAACTCCCCGCCCTTGAGGCCCGCGTCGCGACGCTTCGGGGGTTACTTTGACCTCGATCGCAAGCAGGAACGGCTGACCGAGGTCCAGCGCGAGCTTGAAGACCCCGCGGTCTGGAACAACCCCAAGCGCGCCCAGGAGCTTGGGCGCGAGCGCGCAAGACTGGAAACCGACGTAGAACTGATCACCCGTCTCGCGTCGACGCTGCGTGATGCGCGCGAGCTGCTCGAGCTTGCCCAGGCCGAGGACGACACCAGCATCGGCGAGGCGGTGGCTGAGGACGTTCTGCGCATTGCGAAGGAACTCGATGAAGTCGAGTTCCGCCGAATGTTCGCGGGCGAGATGGACGCCGCCAACGCCTTTATGGACATCAAGCCCGGAGCAGGCGGCACCGAGGCGCAGGATTGGGCCAACATGTTGCTGCGCATGTACCTGATGTGGGGGGAGAAGCGGGGCTTCAAGGTCGAGATTATCGAACTATCAGAAGGCGAGGTGGCTGGCATCAAGACCGCCTCGGTCAAATTTACCGGTCCCTATGCCTACGGCTGGCTGCGAACCGAGAGCGGCGTTCACCGCCTGGTGCGCAAGTCACCCTTTGACGCCAATCGCGGACGGCATACCTCATTTGCCTCAATCTTCGTCTACCCGGAGGTCGACGAAAACATCGAGGTGGATATCAATCCGGCAGACCTTCGGGTGGACACTTATCGGGCGAGCGGCGCCGGTGGCCAGCACGTCAACCGCACTGACTCCGCCATTCGGATCACGCATCTGCCAACAGGCATTGTCGTACAATGCCAGAGTGATCGCTCCCAGCATCGCAACCGCGCCGAGGCCATGAAGATGCTCAAAGCGCGCTTGTACGAGATGGAGCTGCAGGCCCGGGACAAGGAGCGTCAGAAGCTGGAGGACAGCAAGACCGACATCGAATGGGGTCACCAGATTCGTTCCTATGTACTGGATCAGTCGCGTATCAAGGATCTTCGAACGGGGGTGGAGACCGGGAATCCGGACGCCGTGCTGGATGGTGATTTGGACAGGTTTATGGAGGCCAGCCTTAAAGCAGGGCTCTAATAACAATTTGTAATATATTGTTCTTATTATAACTATTATGTCGGACGATCAGATTCCACAAGACGAAGGCGAGCAGATCGCCTTGCGACGCGCAAAGTTGAGCGAGCTGCGCACCCTGGGCCGCGCCTTCCCGAACGATTTCAGGCGCAATGTCGTCGCTGGAGAGCTGCACGCCGAGTACGGCGAAAAGGACGGGGCCGAGATCGAGACGCGCAATGTCCGCGTCAAGCTTGCCGGCCGCCTGATGACCCGCCGAATCATGGGCAAGGCAAGTTTTTGCCACCTTCAGGACATGTCCGGACGCATCCAGCTCTACGTCACCCGCGACCTGCTTGGCGAGCAGCGCTACGACGCGTTCAAGAAGTGGGACATCGGCGATATCGTCGGCGCGGAAGGCACGCTGTTCAAGACCAAGACCGGGGAGCTCTCGCTCAAGGTCGACGAAATCCGGCTTCTGACCAAATCGTTGCGCCCCCTGCCCGAGAAGTATCACGGCCTGACGGATACCGAAACGCGCTACCGTCAGCGCTACCTCGATCTCATTATGAGCGATGTGACGCGTCAGACGTTCCGGATGCGCACGATGATCATCCGCTACCTGCGCGAGTTCCTGGACGCACGCGGGTTCCTTGAAGTCGAAACCCCCATGATGCAGGCCATCCCCGGTGGGGCGGCGGCCAAGCCGTTTGTCACGTTTCACAACGCGCTCGACATCAGCCTCTATCTGCGGGTGGCACCGGAACTCTACCTGAAGCGCCTCATCGTCGGGGGCTTCGAACGCGTCTACGAGATCAATCGCAACTTCCGTAACGAGGGTCTTTCGACACGTCACAACCCCGAGTTCACCATGCTCGAGTTCTACCAGGCATATGCGGACTACCGCGACCTCATGAACCTCACCGAGGAGATGCTGCGTGGATTGGCGCAGAGCGTGCTCGGCGCAACGACCGTCAATTATCAGGGCGAGCAATACGAATTTGGCAAGCCGTTTCAGCGCATGACGCTTAAGGAATCGATCCTGGCGTTCAATCCGACGCTATCGCCGGCGGACGTGGTCTCGCTAGAGGGCCTGCGCGACTACTGCCGGTCGCTCGGGATCCCGGTCAAGGAGACGTTTGGTGCGGGAAAGCTGCAGACCGAAATCTTCGAGAAGACCGTTGAGGGCAACCTGAAGGATCCTACCTTCATCACGGCTTATCCGACCGAGGTTTCCCCGCTGGCCCGGCGCAACGACGACGACCCCGAGGTGACTGACCGTTTCGAGTTCTTTGTCGGCGGTCGCGAGATCGCCAATGGCTTTTCCGAGCTCAACGACGCCGAGGACCAGGCCGAGCGTTTTCGCCGGCAGGTACAGGCCAAGGAGGCCGGTGACGAAGAGGCGATGCACTTCGACGCCGACTATGTTCGCGCGCTCGAGCATGGAATGCCGCCCACGGCAGGCGAGGGCATTGGCATCGATCGGCTGGTGATGCTCTTTACCGACTCAGCTTCGATTCGCGACGTGCTGCTCTTCCCGCATATGCGCCCTGAGTAGCGCGTTTGCCCTTGAACGCTAGTGCGCTTCGGCGGCATTTCTTGATTCACGCCTGATGAGCGAACCGGCACACAAACTGGCGATCTGCCTCATGGGGCCCACGGCAAGTGGCAAGACGGCGCTCGCCATGTGGTTGCGCGAGCGCTTGCCCGTCGAGATCATCAGTGTCGATTCCTCGCAGGTCTACCGTGGGCTCGATATCGGTACTGCCAAACCAAGCGCCGCAGAGCAGGCGCGCGCGCCGCATCGGCTGATCGATATCCGCGACCCGGC
>DKBM01000004.1:0-12848 GCA_002451215.1 Proteobacteria bacterium UBA6900 | reverse complement strand
CCCGCGCGGATCTACATCCGGGCCTGCCGTCGATGCGGACGGTTGGCTACCGCCAGGTTTGGGAATATTTGACAGGAACTGTCAACTACACTGAAATGGCCTCCAGAACGTTGGCAGCGACGCGGCAGCTTGCCAAGCGCCAGCTGACCTGGCTTCGTTCCTACCCGGATGTCACGGTGATTGAGGTCGCGCGCAGTGACCATGAGGAGAAGGCGCTAGCCCACGTGCGGCAAGCCGTTGATTTACAGGATATGCGGTTATAATGAAAAGACCTGTCGCGGCGCTATGGAAACGGCGCTCCGGCAGCCCCCACACGACAAGAACAGGAGCACTGTCATGACGCAGCAAAAAGGGCAAGCTTTACAAGACCCTTTCCTTAATACGCTACGCAAGGAACATGTCCCAGTCTCGATTTTTCTCGTGAACGGCATCAAGTTGCAGGGTCAAATCGAGTCATTCGATCAGTTCGTAGTGCTACTCAAAAATTCCGTGAGTCAGATGATTTACAAGCACGCCATCTCAACGGTGGTCCCCAGCCGTCCCGTGAAGTTCGCAATTGACAGCAGCGAATCCTCCGATAAGGGAAGCGGCGAGTAGTCGGCGCGCCGGGCGGCCGGCTGAACGTGCCTTGCTCGTCCAGCTGCGGCTGGACGGACGCAATGTCGAGGAGGACGCGGAAGAGCTGCGCCTACTGGCGCTGTCCGCGGGTGCGGACGTGCGAGGCACGATCTTCGGCAGCCGCCAGATTCCGGACGCCGCCACCTTTGTCGGCAAGGGCAAGGCGGAAGAAATCCGCGAGGCGGTTGCGCGTGAGCAGACGGACCTGATTGTCGTCAACCATGAACTCTCTCCGGCGCAGGAACGCAACCTGGAGAAGCTCGTCGGCTGCCGGGTGCTGGATCGCACTGGCCTGATCCTCGATATTTTCGCTCAGCGTGCCCGCTCCCATGAAGGCAAGCTGCAGGTCGAGCTCGCCCAGCTCGAGCATCTTGCCACGCGTCTCGTTCGCGGATGGACGCACCTTGAGCGCCAGAAGGGCGGTATCGGTCTGCGCGGTCCGGGCGAGACTCAGCTGGAAGTCGACCGACGCCTTATCCGCGACCGTATCAAGAAACTGCACGAACGCCTCGCGCAGGTTACCGTCCAGCGGCGTTCCCGGCGCCGGGCGCGCGAGCGCGTGCCGATCCCGACGGTTTCCCTGGTTGGCTACACGAACGCCGGAAAGTCCTCACTCTTCAACCATCTCACCGGGGCGGGTGTGTATGCTGCGGACCAGCTGTTTGCGACACTCGACCCAACCATGCGCCGCCTGGAACTGTCCGGCAACGCGAACATCATACTTACCGATACCGTAGGTTTTGTGCGCCATCTTCCGCACGATCTCGTGGAGGCCTTCAAATCGACACTGGAGGAAGTTGCCGAGGCGGATTTGCTGCTGCATGTGGTCGACGCCTCCAACTTCGAACGCATCGAGCAGATGCAACAGGTCAACATTGTGCTCGCTGAAATCGCTGCCTCGGAAATCCCGCAAATCGTCATCTTCAACAAGATCGATCTGAGTGGCGAGGCGCCGCATTCCGAGCGTGATGCTGCGGGCAGGATCGCACGGATCTGGTTGTCGGCGCATACCGGTCAGGGCGTCGAACTGCTGCGCGATGCGCTGTCCGAGCACTATCGGCGCACGCGCCAACTGTTACGTTTGAAGCTTCCACCCGCCGCGGGCCGACTTCGCGCATTGTTGTATGAACGCTTTGACGTGCGCAGCGAAGAGCAGATCGAATCCGGCGGATGGAGGATCGACGTTGAGCTGGAAGCAGCCAAGCTTGAATGGCTTCAGCGTCAAGCGCAGTTCGATCCAAGCTACATCGTGGAAGAAGAGCGGCGCGTCCTTGCCCCCACCGGGTCCTACCCCTAGAATGCCGCTTTCCCGCAGCATTTAACGTCGTTTTTTGAGGATCCTAATTGTGGCCTGGAGTGAGCCCGGTTCGCCGGGCGGAAAGAACAAGGACCCTTGGGGCAGCCGTCGGCGCAGTGCGTCAACCGGCGACCTCACCCAGTTGATCGCCAACCTGCGAGACAAGCTGTCAGGTTTGTTCGGCGGACGCGGCGGGGGCGGTGGCAATGGCGGCGGTGCGGCGGCAGGTGGTATTGGAGCTGGCCTGATCGCGGTGGTTGCAGTCGTGCTGTGGCTGCTGTCCGGCTTCTACATTGTCAATCAGGGCGAGCGTGGGGTCGTGTTGCGCTTCGGCCAAAAGGCCTATATCACGGAGGCGGGCCTGCGCTGGCGCCTGCCATTTCCGATCGAGCGGGTGGAGAAGGTAAACGTCGACAAGGTCTCGACGATCGAAATCGGCTATCGCAGCAATCCGCGCACGAGCGGACGGTCCAAGGAGCCCAAAGAAGCCCTGATGCTGACCGAGGATGAGAATATCATCGATATCGAGTTCGCGATCCAGTACCGCGTTGGCAATGCCGCCGATTACGTCTTCAACGTTCGTGATCCCGATAACACGATCGGACAGGCGACGGAATCGGCGGTGCGCGAAGTGATAGGTCGCAGCAAGCTCGATTACGTCTTTGAGAATCGCAAGGACGTGGAACAAAATGTGCGCGCGTTGCTGCAGACGATACTGGACAGTTACAAGGTAGGCATTCAGATCGCGGCCGTGGAAATGCAGCGCGCGCAGCCGCCGGAGGAGGTCAAGGCGGCGTTTGATGACGCTGTGCGTGCACGCGAGGATCGCGAGCGCCTCAAGAACGAGGCGGAAGCCTATGTCAACGACATCCTGCCGCGGGCCCGCGGCGGGGCCGCGCGAATCGTGCAGGAGGCTGAGGGCTATAAGGCCTCGACGATCGCGCGCGCCGAGGGCGACGCGCAGCGCTTTACCCGTATCGCCAACGAGTACGTGAAAGTGCCGGCAGTGACCCGCGAGCGCCTCTACATCGAGACCATGGAGCAAGTGCTGTCCAACACGACGACAATTTTCATCGACCAAAAGGCCGGCAATAACCTGCTTTACTTGCCGCTCGACAAGCTGGTGCCGCTGCCGGAGCCGACCGTGCCCGTCGCACCGGCCGCCGATACAGAGGTGTCCAAGCCGCCCAGCACCGTGCGGGGGCGCACAGATCTTCGCCAGCGAGGACCCGCGCGATGAACCAGACAAAATTGGTCGCGCTTGCCGCAGTCGTTGTCATCGTGTTGCTGACGCTGGGTTCGGCGCTCTATACGGTGGATGAGCGCCAGAAGGCGGTCGTGGTGCGCTTCGGGCAGGTGTTGCGCTATGACGACCCACCGGGCCTGCACTACAAGACGCCGTTTCTGGATGAAGTCCGCTACTTCGACGGACGCATTCTGACCTATGACGCCGCACCACAGGACTTCCTCACGCAGGAGAAAAAGTACGTAGTGGTCGACTCCTACGTCAAATGGCGCGTCAAGGATCCGCTCAAGTACTTCCTGACGGTGGGCGGACAGGAAACCGAGGCGCGACGGCGTCTCGAGCAAACCATTAACTCGGGCCTGCGCGACGAGGTCAACAAGCGCGATGTGAAGAGCGTCGTATCAGTCGAGCGCGCCAAAATCATGCAGATCGTCACAGAAGCCGCCGACCGCGAGGCTGAGAAGTTCGGTATCAAGGTGGTAGACGTGCGCATCCAGCGTGTCGACCTGCCCGATGAGGTGAGCCAATCGGTCTATGATCGTATGAAAGCTGAGCGCAAGCGCATTGCCAACGAGCTTCGCGCCCAGGGCGCCGAGGCGGCCGAGAAGATTCGCGCCGAGGCCGAGCGCAAGCGCGAGATCCTGCTCGCTGAGGCTTACCGCCAGGGTGAGCGTACCCGCGGCGAGGGCGATGCGCGCGCGACCGCAGTGTACGGGGCGGCCGCCAACAAGGCGCCGGAGTTCTACTCGATGTACCGCAGCCTCAACGCCTACAAGGAAAGCTTCAAGCGCAAGGACGACATCCTGATCGTCGATCCGAGCTCGGAGTTCTTCCGCTACATGAAAAAGCCGGCGCGCTAGCGTTCGGTCGGCCATGTGGCGAGATCTCGGAGCGGCGCTGGCGCTGATGCTGGTCCTGGAAGGAATCCTGCCGTTTCTGAATCCGGCTGGCTTGCGCCGATTGATCGCCTCGGTCAATGAGCTGAGCGACGGGCAGCTGCGCGCGGCCGGGCTGGTCAGCATGGCCGCGGGGCTCGCTCTCCTTTATATTCTGCGCTGAATCCAATCCGTGCCCGGATCCAACATTCCATGTCGTCGCTAGATCGCTGGTTGCTCCCCGAGGGTATTGAGGAAACGCTGCCGGAAGAGGCGCGCCGGCTGGAACGGCTGCGCCGACGCCTGCTCGATGAGTTCACGGGTTGGGGCTACGAGCTGGTGATGCCGCCACTCATCGAGTACCTCGATTCCCTGTTGACCGGCACCGGCAGCGATCTGGATCTCCAGACGTTCAAGCTGACCGACCAGCTGACCGGCCGGCTCATGGGAATACGACCGGACATGACGCCGCAAACAGCGCGGATCGATGCCCACTATCTCAAGCGAAGTGCGCCGGTTCGGCTGTGCTACGCGGGGTCGGTGCTGCACACACGCCCGGACGAGTTTGGTGGTTCGCGAGAGCCCTTGCAGATCGGGGCCGAACTCTTCGGACATCAGGGCGCGGAGAGCGATGCCGAGGTGTTGAGTCTGATGGTCCGCACACTCGAACTTGTGGGCATCGTCGCACCTCACCTTGATCTGGGTCACGTCGGCGTATTTCGTGGCCTCGCGCGGGCAGCGGGGCTGCAACCTGAAACGGAAGCCGATGTATTCGGGGCCTTGCAGCGCAAGGCGCGCGGTGAGGTGCTCGCGCTGCTGGCGCGCGCCGGCGTTTCGGCCAAAGATTCGGGACAGATTGCTGCGCTGCTTGACTTGAGTGGCGGAGCGGAAGTTCTGACAATGGCCCAAATGCGCTATTCCGCGAACGCTGCGGTGCTTCGCGCGCTCGACGACCTCGGGGCCGTTGCGCGACTGGTTTCCGCCCAGCCCGGCATGCCGGCACTGCATTTCGATCTCGCCGAACTCTCCGGCTACCAGTACTACACGGGGATCGTGTTCTCGGCTTATGTTTCCGGACACGGCTGGGCGATTGCCAAGGGCGGGCGCTACGACGGCGTTGGCCGGGCATTTGGACGCGAACGCGCGGCAACCGGTTTTGGGGCTGATCTCCGGCAGTTGCTGCGTTACTGCAGTGATTGCGGGGATACGCTGGGCGGCATCCTGGCGCCGGTCGGTGAGGACGCAGCACTACGTGAGGAAGTGGCGCGGCTGCGCGCAACGGGAGAGCGGGTGGTGTCCGAGCTACCGGGCGCCAGTGCTGTACCAGCCGAACTCAGTTGCGATCGCCGCTTGGTACGTCAGGGCAGTAGTTGGGTCATTCAGAAAATCTAATTTGTCGGAACGCGAACAAGCTCATGGCCAAGAATGTCGTGGTAGTAGGGACCCAGTGGGGGGATGAGGGCAAGGGGAAGATCGTCGATCTGCTCACCGACCGTGCACATGCCGTCGTGCGCTTTCAGGGTGGTCACAATGCCGGCCACACGCTGGTCATCAATGGCCATAAGACGGTTCTGCATCTGATTCCGTCCGGAATCCTGCGCAAGAATGTCATGTGCCTGATCGGCAACGGGGTGGTGCTATCCCCCGGGGCGCTGTTCGAGGAAATCGACGAGCTGACTCGTGCTGGCGTCGAGGTGGTTGAGCGGCTACGCGTCAGTGAATCTTGCCCGCTTATCCTGCCCTACCACGTCGGGCTCGATCACGCGCGAGAGAAGGCGCGCGGCAAACAGGCAATCGGTACAACCGGTCGGGGTATCGGCCCCGCCTATGAGGACAAGGTTTCGCGGCGCGGTCTACGCGTGGCCGACTTGATGGATCGCAAGGCGTTTCCTGACAAGCTGCGTGCCGTGATGGAGTATCACAATTTTGCGTTGCAGAACTACTTCAAGTGCGAGCCGGTCGATTTCCAGAAGACGCTTGATGAGTGTCTCGCACACGCCGAGCGCCTCGCGCCGATGGTCGCCGATGTTCCCGAGCTCCTGCACCAGCTCGGCAAGGACGGCAAGCGCGTTATGTTCGAGGGCGCCCAGGGCACGCTGCTCGATATCGATCACGGCACCTATCCGTTCGTTACCTCTTCCAACACCTGCGCTGGCGCAGCCGCCACCGGTAGTGGCGTCGGACCTGGACGCCTCGATTACGTGCTCGGGATCACCAAAGCGTACACGACCCGCGTCGGCGCCGGTCCATTCCCGACCGAACTGCACGATGAAATTGGCGAGTTTCTGGGCAAGAAGGGCAACGAATTTGGCGCGACCACCGGACGCAAGCGCCGGTGCGGATGGTACGATGCGGTTATCATGCGCCGTTCCAACCAGTTGAGCGGAGTGACGGGCCTGTGCGTGACCAAACTCGACGTACTCGACGGTCTTGAGATCATTCGTATCTGCACGGCCTATCGCTACGAAGGCAGCGAACGCAGCACACCGCCGAGCGGCGCCGAGGCACTCGGCAAGTGCGTGCCGGTTTATGAGGATTTGCCAGGCTGGCAGGAGTCGACACTCGGGGTACGCGAGTTTGCAAAGCTGCCGGCCAACGCACAGCGCTATTTAAAGCGCATCGAAGAGCTGACCGAAGCGCGGATCGACCTCATCTCAACCGGGGCCGAACGTGATGACACGATCATTCTGCGCCACCCGTTCGAATAGGCGAGCGAGCGGAAACAAAAAAGCCGCCAGTGATACTGGCGGCTCCTGTGTGGTACCGAGGAGAGGACTTGAACCTCCACGGGTCGCCCCACTAGAACCTGAATCTAGCGCGTCTACCAATTCCGCCACCTCGGCAGGAAACCCGCGGAAAACCTGCATCGCGACCCGACGGGACGGCGCACTCTACCGAAGAGACCTCTGACATGTCAACGCGCAAACCCAGATCCTTTCACGACCCCATGGCCAATCGCGAGGCCACTCGCTACGAGTTCCCGGTGCCATCGCGCGAGGCCGTTCTCACGCTCCTGGGGGAGCAGGGACGACCGCTCGACTATGACGAGATAGCGACCGCCCTCGGCGTGGAAGGTGAGCGCGATCGCGACGCGTTTGGACGCCGCCTGCGTGCCATGGAGCGTGATGGTCAGCTGCTACGCAACCGCCGCGGTCTATACGGCCTCGCACAGAAGATGGACATGGTGAGTGGGCGCGTCACGGGTCATCCGGACGGTTTCGGATTTCTCATTCCCGATGATGGCAGTCCGGACCTGTTTCTCTCGCCGCGTGAGATGCGTGGTGTACTGCACCGCGACCGCGTCATGGCGCGCGAGGTTGGCAAGGACGCGCGCGGTCGGCGTGAGGGGACGGTGGTGGAGGTGCTGGAACGCGGAAACAAGACTGTCGTCGGCCGCTTTGTGCGTGCCGACCAGATGGGGTTCGTGGTGCCCGAAGACCGTCGCCTCGCGCAGGACATCGTACTGCCACCGGGACAGGCGCTTGATGCCCGTGACGGCCAGATCGTCGTGGCCGAGATCACTGCGCAGCCCACACGCCGCACCGGCCCGGTAGGTCGGGTGATCGAAGTGTTAGGAGAGCACCTGGCTCCGGGAATGGAGATTGAGGTGGCCATCCGCAAGCATGCGATTCCGCATGTATGGCCGGATGGCGTCGAGGAAGAGGCGGGTCGGTTCGCGCCCGAGGTTCCGGCCGATGCCAAGCAGGGTCGCGTGGACCTGCGCGAAGTTCCGCTCGTCACGATCGATGGTGAGGATGCGCGCGATTTTGACGACGCCGTGTTCTGCGAGCGCGACGGCAAAGGCTGGCGGCTTCTGGTCGCGATCGCCGATGTGTCGCATTACGTGCGGCCCGGAAGCGCGCTGGATCGAGAGGCGCATGCTCGCGGCAACTCGGTTTATTTCCCGCGCCAGGTAATCCCGATGCTGCCGGAGGCGCTGTCCAACGGACTGTGTTCGATCAACCCGCAAGTCGACCGACTGTGCATGGTATGCGAGGCGCACATTAGCCCAAGCGGGGTGATTCGCGACTACCGCTTCTTCGAAGGCGTCATGAACTCAAAGGCGCGCCTGACGTATACGAAGGTTGCGGCGATACTGGTGGATCGCGACGAGAAGTTGCGGGCAGAATATGCAGCGTTGCTGCCGCAACTCGAAGAACTGCACCGGTTGTTTCACGTCCTGCACGATGCGCGCCTCAAGCGTGGTGCCGTAGATTTCGATCTTCCGGAAACACGCATCGTCTTCGACGAAGATCGCAAGATCCGCAAAATCTTGCCCGTGGAACGCAATGATGCCCACCGCCTGATCGAGGAATGCATGCTGGCCGCCAACGTGTGCGCTGCAGAGCTCTTGAAGAAGCACAAGGTGCCCGCGCCTTACCGAATTCATGAAGGGCCGACACCGGACAAGCTGTCGAACTTGCGCGAGTTCCTGACAGAACTCGGTCTGTCACTCGGCGGCGGAGACGAGCCGCAAGCGCAACACTACGCCCGGCTTATCAACGCCGTCGAGAAACGGTCCGACGCGCGGCTAATCCACACGGTGCTTCTACGCTCGCTTTCGCAGGCGATGTACAGCCCCGACAACATCGGCCATTTCGCCCTCGGCTACCCCAACTATACGCACTTCACCTCGCCGATCCGCCGCTATCCGGATCTCGTAGTACACCGCAGCATCAAGGACATACTGGCCGGGCGCACGAGCGCGATCAGCACGGATCAGGCAATGGAACTTGGCAGGCATTGCTCCCTGACCGAGAGGCGGGCCGATGAGGCGACACGCGAGGTCGTGCGCTGGCTGAAGTGCGAGTACATGATGGACCATGTCGGCGCAGAATTCGATGGCATTATCAGTGGCGTGACGGAATTCGGCGTGTTCGTCGAGCTCACCGAGCTATATGTCGACGGTCTCGTGCACATCACAGCACTTGGCAACGATTACTTTCATTTCGACCCCAAGCAACACCGCCTGCTGGGTGACCGCACGCGCGTGAGTTTCCGCCTGGGCGACAAACTGCGAGTACGTGTCGCGCGGGTGAGCCTGGATGACATGAAGATTGATTTTGAGCTTGCCGAGCAGCCCAGAGCACTTGCCAGCGCGCCGGCGCGGCGTGGACCGAAAAAGAGGCGGGTCCGGCGCTGATGCAGGACCGCCTGGCTGTTGGCGTGCATGCCGTGCTGGCGGTGCTGCGTCGCAGCCCGACTCAGATAGAGGGTGTGTGGCTGAAGAGCGGGCGGGACGACGCGCGACTGGCGGAGATTGAGCGCGAGGCACGTGCGGCCATGGTGCCGGTGTACCGCGTGGACCGCGAGGTGCTTGAGCAGATGGCGGCTGGCGCCCGGCATCAGGGCGTGGTCGCCCAGCTTCGTGCGCCTGAACCGCGAGTGGATCAGGATTTCGACAATTTCGTGGAGGCGCTACCGCCGCAAGCGCTCCTGTTGGTTCTGGACGGCGTTCAGGATCCGCACAATCTTGGCGCCTGCCTGCGCAGTGCGGAAGCTGCGGGGGTTCACGGTGTGCTGGTACCGCGTGACAACGCGGCTCCGCTTTCGGCGGTCGCCCGTAAAGCTGCCAGTGGAGCGGCCGAGGCAGTTCCCTTGTTTCGGGTCCCCAATTTGGCACGTGCGCTGCGAGCCCTCAAATCAAGGAACGTCTGGCTGATCGGTGCAACGCACGATGCCGATCAGACAATTTATGGCGCTGACCTTACCGGCCCGACCGCACTTGTGCTGGGCGGGGAGGGCAAGGGGCTTAGGCGCCTGACCCGCGAGCACTGTGATCTGCTGGTGCGCATCCCGATGGCGGGAGACGTGGCGAGCCTCAATGTGTCAGTAGCGGCGGGAGTGTGTCTGTTCGAGGCCGTGCGCCAGCGGTTACCCCGCTAGGCCGTTCCGTGGCCCTTTCGAGATAGTCAGGATAAGTCTCTGTTCGCAAAGGACTTGGCACGGTGCCACTTCACGTATAGAATGCGCCGCTCTTTTCTCCTTGCTTCACCGGCGTGACGCGCCGGGAGGCGTTAACATCCAGAGGGAGTCACATGCGTCATTATGAGATCGTGTTTCTGGTCCATCCGGACCAGAGCGAGCAGGTACCAGCCATGATCGAGCGCTATCGCTCGATGATTGAGTCCGCGTCGGGCAAGATTCATCGCCTCGAGGACTGGGGTCGCCGGCAGCTCGCTTATCCCATCAACAAGATTCACAAGGCCCACTACGTTCTCATGAACGTCGAATGTGGGCTGGAAACCCTGCGCGAAATCGAATCAGCATTCCGCTTCAGCGACGCTGTCCTGCGTTGGCTGAGCATTTCGCGCAAGACCGCCGTCACCGAGGCTTCTCCGCTGATGAAGGAGAAGCAGGAGGAGACACGCGCACAGGAAGCGTCGGCTGCCGAGGCCGCCGCCCAGCCGTAACGGATCACCGGAGCACGCACCATGTCCCGTTTCTTCAAACGTAGAAAGTATTGCCGTTTCACGGCTGAAGGCGTCGTCGAGATCGATTACAAGGATCTCAACACCCTACGCCAGTACGTCACCGAGACCGGCCGCATCATTCCGAGCCGCAACACCGGTACCAAGGCGCGCTACCAGCGCCAGCTCACGCGCGCTATTAACTATGCGCGCTACCTGGCACTGATTCCGTACTGCGATAGCCACTCCTGAGCGGCGAGGACTTAACGATGGACGTCATTCTGCTGGAAAAGGTTCGCAACCTGGGTGCGCTAGGTGAGCAGGTCAAGGTTCGCCCGGGATTCGCACGCAATTATCTGATCCCGTACGGCAAGGCCGTGGTAGCAACCGACGAAAACAAGGCCAAGTTCGAAGCACGCCGCGCTGAACTGGAGAAGGCCCAATCCGACAGCATGTCAGCCGCCAAGGCGCGCGCTGAGCAACTGGCTGGCGCAACCGTGCAGATTGCCCGCAAGGTGAGCGAGGAGGGCAAATTGTTCGGCTCCGTGACGGTAAAGGATATCGCCGATGCGTTTGTCGCCTCCGGCTTCGAGATGCACAAGTCGGAGCTGCACTTGCCGAGTGGCCCACTCAAAGACATCGGCGATCACGAGATTGTGGTCACGCTGCATCCCGAGGTCGAGATCCGCATTCACGTCTCGGTTGTTGGCGAGAAGTAACCGAGCCGGTCGCGTCGTCCTTTCGCGTGCACTTGCATCACACGCGCGGCGAGCACAAGATAGCCGGCAGCTGTAACGAGAAGCCGGCAACAGAGGAGGGGCCCGATGGAGGAGCGCGCCGTCGCGAGGCGTAGCGGGACCGAAGCGAGCGTTGATGCGCTCAAGATCCCACCGCACTCGATTGAAGCCGAGCAGTCCGTGCTCGGCGGACTGCTGCTCGACAATCAGGCCTTCGACCGTGTCGGCGACATCCTGACCGCCGACGACTTCTATCGTCGCGATCACCGCCTGATCTTCGACGCCATCAGCGCACTGATCGAATCGGGTTCACCCGCCGATGTCGTCACGGTGTCGGAATGGCTTAACAAGACCGCCGAACTCGAACCTGCGGGCGGACTGGCCTATCTCGGTGCCCTCGCCAACAATACCCCAAGCGCCGCCAATATCAGCGCCTATGCGTCGATCGTGCGAGAGCGGGCGGTGCTTCGCGAACTGTTGCGCGCGGCGAGCGACATTAGCAGCGCAACTTTCCAGCGCGATGGCCGCAACGCCGACGAGCTGCTCGATTTCGCAGAGAAACGCATCTTTGATATCAGCGAGAAGGGCCATCGACATGGCGATTTCTCGCCGATCAGCCGCCTGCTGTCCGAAGCAGTTGACCGCATCGACGTTCTCTACCGCTCGCCTTCGCCAATTACCGGGGTGGCGACCGGCTTTAACGATCTCGATGCCATGACCTCCGGGCTGCAGCCAGCAGACCTCGTCATCATCGCGGCGCGGCCCTCCATGGGCAAGACGTCGCTCGCAATGAACATGGCGGAGAACGCCGCGGTCGGACACAAGATTCCGGTTGCGGTATTTTCGATGGAAATGCCGGGCAGCCAGCTTGCCATGCGCATGATGGCCTCGCTCGGGCGCATCAATGCCCACCGGCTTCGCACCGGCAAACTTGATGACGATGACTGGCCGCGCCTTACATCGGCCGTCAGTCTGCTCAATGAGGCACCGATTTTCATAGACGACACCGCAGGTCTCACGGCGATGGAGCTGCGGGCGAGAGCACGTCGCCTGAAGCGCGAGCATGGCCTGGGGCTCGTGATTGTTGATTACCTGCAGCTCATGCAGGCAAGCGATTCCGACGAAAACCGCGCCACCGAAATCTCGAATATCACCCGTGCGCTGAAAGGACTCGCCAAGGAGCTGCACGTGCCAGTCATCGCCATGTCGCAGTTGAATCGATCCGTAGAGCAACGCCAGGACAAGCGTCCGGTGATGTCGGATTTGCGCGAGTCAGGCGCCATCGAACAAGATGCCGATGTTATCCTGTTCATCTACCGGGACGAGGTCTACAACAAGGAAAGCCCGCACAAGGGCACGGCCGACATCATTGTCGGCAAGCAGCGTAATGGCCCGATCGGCGAGGTCCGGCTCACGTTCCTCGGCGAATACACCCGTTTCGAGAACTACACCAGCGCCGGATACGAAGGGCATTACTGATCCACGATGAGTCGACCGGCGCGCGCGTTGCTGAACGCCGAGGCACTGCGCCATAACCTCGAGCTCGTGCGCCGACGCGCCCCAGGCGCGCGGATCATGGCTGTCGTCAAGGCCAACGGCTACGGGCATGGCATTGGCTGGGTCGCGCGTACACTTGCCGGGGTGGACGCCTTCGCTGTAGCCTCG
>DKBM01000024.1:0-19734 GCA_002451215.1 Proteobacteria bacterium UBA6900 | reverse complement strand
GGCGGGGCAGGGCCGAGCCGGCCCTGCGCGGCTGCTCCCGCCCCTTCAGACGGGAGCGCTATCGGTATGAAGCGGGTGCGGTGTACTGAGTGAGACGCCGGAGACTACTGGCAGGCACCCGAATCCCAGCGGAAGAATGCGCGATGGACTGCCTGATAGAGCGCCACGCCACCGACCACCCCAAGGATCGTGATCGCAGCCGGCAAGTAGCCCTGCCCGAACTGCACGAGCGCGATGGCCGGACACGCACCGGTGACGGCCCAGCCCATGCCGAAAAGGATCGAGCCAGGGACGGTGCCGGGATGAATGCGCTTGCGCTCGATCCGGTGCTGGCGTGCGAGCAGCGCGAAGGCGGCTGCCGCCAGCGCGACCGCGCCGGCAAACACGAACAACAGCCGCAGATCCCTGAACGTGAACATCTTGTGGACTTCACCGAAATCGGTGAAACCGACGCTGCTCAGGACGATGCCGAGGATCAGACCGGTGGCGCCGTAGCGGATATGAACTTGCCGAGAAGTTGCGATCATCGGACGAGCGCCTCCATCAGAAATGAGAATCCGACTGCGGAACCGAAGAACATCGCGGTCGCGAGCAGGCTCGCGGGCACGAATCGCGCACATCCCGAGAGGCCGTGGCCAGAGGTGCAGCCACCGGCCATCTGGGTACCGAAGCCAACGGCCAGTCCGCCGAGCAAAAGCGCTACATAGGACGAAAAACCGCCGCCAAATAGCAGCTCGTGAACCGGTCCCATGTTCCAGTGGAACGCAAAGCCGCCATTCACAAAGGCGCTGATCAGGCCGCCTGTCGCCAACGCGAGCAGGAAGACGGCGTGCGCGGTCCAGGGAATGCGCCTGCGGAAGCGGTGCTTCGAACTCGCGGATGCCTCCGGCGCATGGCCGATGGTTCCGTACGTTGCCGCCGCGCCGAACTGCGCGATCGTCGCGGCCATCAAGGCATCGCCGGCAAGTGCCGGTTCCCGGCGCATGGCCAACTCGGCCTGCGCGAGGCGACGGGCTTCCCGCCAATGAACAACGGTTTGCCAGCTGCCGGACACCCCCAGCGGCCGACGCAGCATCCACCAAAACGCGACGGTTATAACACCGAGGCCAATCGCCCCCGCCCACCACGGCCAATATTCAGTCATCGTGCTTTCCTCTCGAACGTTTCATGCGGTATCGACCGGCTGCTAGCGACCGAGCAGCCGGGCGAACAGGTTGGGTTTCTCTACTTTCGGATTGCGGTGTACCGGCCGCGCGCCTCGCGCGCTGCCGATCAACTCGGCCGCTTCTCCAAATCCGCCGCGCCGGGCGATTTCGTAGGCGGTTTCGCCGTCGTTGCTGGTGAGGGTGCGATCCGCACGCTTCGACAAGAGCAGCCGTATGATAATGACGTCACCGATCGCGGCGGCCGCCATTAGCGGTGTCATGCCGCGACCGTCGCGGACATTGACGTCGGTTCCCGTATTCAGAAACGATAGAACCATCGGCGCCCGGCGTTTGAGGATTGCGTTGAAGATCGCCGTGGCACCGTAGTCCGCCTCGGACCGCGGCGCATCGACCTTCGACCCGTTGGGCAACAGGTTGAGTGGCACTGGCTGTCTGCTGCGCGCGAGCTGGTAGCGCGCGCAGCGACTGTGATCCTTGTCGCAATAGTGAGCCTGCCAGACGCGCAGGGCCGGATTGAGGGCGAACTGGGCGAACAGTTCGCAGGTATCGACGTGGGAGCAGGCCATGCTTTCCTCCTTGGAGCTACTGATGGCCGCGCTGCGCGCGGTGTCAATTTTGTGGCGCCCCACCAATTCGTGCGGCGATCGGGGGAAATTCGTAGCAACGTATGTGCCAATGCCGCACTACAGCCGACAAGCCCCGTCAGGTTCTGGACGTCCGCGAGGTGCACTGGACGGCAATTCCACACCGATCCAAAGTATCGGCTGGCCAAGCGGCGTGTCTTGCGTGGCAGCCCCGATCGGGCGCGCGAACGCGCATCGGCTCACGGAGGTCGTCACATTCACTGAGGATGCGAGTTTGCGTGACGTCAATCATCTGGCAGTGTGGCTGCTGGTGCTGGCACAACAGGCAATCGGATTCATCTGGTACTCCCCGGCGCTATTCGGCGATCTGTGGTTGCGGCTGCAGGGCAAGACAGCGGGCGATGTCGATGCCAGCAATCCGGCACCGTTCGTAATCGCGATCGCCGCCGCGGCGGCAATGACCTATTTCTATGCCTGGCTTCTGCGGCGCCTGGCGGTGAGATCTGTTGGCGGTGCGCTGCGGTTGGCGGCGCTGATCTGGGTGAGCGTGAGCTTTCTCGAGTTTGCCATGCACTACGCATTTCTCGGGTTGCCCATCGGTGTGCTGCTGATCGACATGGGCAAGTCGCTTCTTGGGGTATCGCTGGTGGCGGTTGTGTTGGTGAGTTGGCCGCGGCGCGCCGGCGCCCGATAGCTCACGCGCTCCAGCGGCTACGCGAGGAGGACGATGGGGAAAATGAAGTCAGACAAGACTGTCGACACGTCCGGGCACTATTGCCCGGTTCCGATCATCGAGACGAACCGGGCCATGAAGATGATGAGCGCCGGCGAAATTCTGCAAGTGATATCGACTGATACCGGCTCGAAGATGGACATTCCGGCCTGGTGCGAACGTACCGGTAACAATCTGCTCAAGACGGAAGAGCAGGGCAAGACCTTTCGCTACTTCATCCGAAAGGGCGGGTGACCAGTTCTAGCCGAGCGTCGGCATCGCAAGGCCGTGTGCTTTCTTCTCGCCCGAGGCCGGCCAGCGCGAAGTGATGACCTTGGTGCGCGTGTAGAAGGTTACGCCCTCCGGGCCGTGCATGTGCAGGTCACCAAACAGCGACGCCTTCCATCCACCGAACGAAAAGAACGCCATCGGCACCGGAATCGGGACATTGATGCCGACCATGCCCACCTCGATGTCGCGCTCGAAGCGGCGCGCGGCCGCGCCCGAGGCGGTGAAGATCGCCGTGCCGTTCGCGAACGGATTGCCGTTGATCAGAGCGATGGCCTCGTCGAGGCCCGACGCGCGCAGTACGATCAGTACCGGTCCGAATATCTCCTCGCGGTAGATCTGCATGTCCGGTTTTACGTGATCAAACAGGGTAGGCCCGAGATAGAACCCGTTCTCATGCCCCTTCACCTTCAGTCCACGGCCATCGAGTACCAGCGTAGCGCCCTCAGCGACGCCGGCATCGATAAGGCCGCGCACGCGATCGCGGTGCGCGCCTGTAACCAGTGGTCCCATTTCGATACCGTCATCGGTGCCCGGCCCGACTTTGAGGGATGCGGCCTTGTCCCGTAACGCGGCGACCAGGCGCTCGCCGACTTCACCGACCGCCACCACGGTGGAAATGGCCATGCAGCGTTCCCCGGCAGAACCGTAGGCGGCGCCAATCAGCGCGTCCACGGTGAAGGCGAGATCGGCATCAGGCATCACGACGGCGTGGTTCTTGGCCCCACCGAGCGCCTGCACGCGCTTGCCGTGGCGCGCGGCTGTCTCATAGATGTGCTGCGCGACCGGCGTCGAGCCAACCGATGAGATGGCGGCGACGTCCGGGTGCACGAGCAGCGCATCGACAGCNNAGATGGGGAATGCCAGAGGCAAATTCGATGACCTCGATGCCACGCTGCAGTGATCCCGCGGCATCGAGCAGGGTCTTGCCGTGCTCTTCGCTAATGAGCCGCACCAGATCTTTCTGGTGCGCTTCCATCAGTTCGCGATAACGCGTGAGGATGCGTGCACGCCGAAGCGGCGTCGTATCGCGCCAGCCCGGCAGCGCCGCCTTGGCGGTCGCCACAGCCAGCTCCACATCCGCCTGGTTCGCGAGCGGTACCTGTCGAACGGTTGCACCGGTGGCCGGATTAAAGACCGGTGCGAGGCGCTTGCCGCTGCTGGGTGTGTGCCGCCCGTTGATCCAGAGGGAGAGAGTTTGCGTTGCCATGCGGACTCCGCGAAATTGGACCTGGTTGCGTAACTCTACAGGAAAGTCGTGCTGCTTTTGTAGGCTCGCGCGCCTACGCCCGGTGTCGGGACTCTCCGGCAGCAATGCCGCCCGCGACAAGGTGTGCCGTTCGCAGGGGTTCGGGCAGCGCACCATGGATGGCGAAGCGACGAATCAGTTCACCGGTGCCTTCAAGCGAAAGCCCCGCGCGCTGGACGTAAACGCCTGCTACCGGCTCCATGGGGCCAAGTTTTTCGATGAGTGCCCACTTGCGGCGACCACCCGGCACGCGGTACAGCAGGGCACGGCGGATAGCATTGAAATCCGGCTGCTTTCGCGCGACGACGATCACGGGGATGCCAAGCGCGGCATGCAGCGCGGACAGGTCGACGACATTGAACCCGCCAAAAGCGATGCCCTGGAGCAGGATGGCTTGAGTGTGGCGACGAAAGCGCGAGCGCGACACCAGCGAGACGATTGTGCGGGTAGCATTGCGCCCGTCGCGCCGCACTTTTCCACTCAGCACGCCCTCGAGTCTCGCTCCGGCGTAAACGCTACCGACCAGTAGCACGTCACCGCGATGTGTACGCTCGAAGGGCGCGTCGTCAAAACCGATGACGTGCGAGATGCGACCGTGCATGGCCGCCCGATACCGCTTCAGTCCCCGGGCTCGTAGCCGAGGTTGGGCGAGAGCCACCGTTCGACGACACGGATATCCATCGCCTTGCGCCGCGCGTAGTCTTCGACCTGATCCTTGCCGATCTTGCCGACCGCAAAGTATCGCGAATCGGGATGCGCAAAGTAGAAGCCGCTGACCGCCGCCGCCGGCCACATGGCGTAGCTCTCGGTTAGCTTCACGCCGGCATTCCGGGTGGCGTCGATGAGCTTGAACAGCAATTCCTTTTCCGTGTGATCCGGGCAGGCCGGGTAACCGGGTGCCGGGCGGATGCCGGCGTATTCCTCGCGGATCAGTGAATCGTTGGCCAGATTCTCGTCCCGGGCGTAGCCCCAGAATTCCTTGCGTACGCGCTCGTGCAGGCGCTCGGCAAAGGCCTCGGCCAGCCGGTCGGCCAAGGCCTTCACCAGAATTGCGTTGTAGTCGTCATGCCTTGCCTCGTACTTTTTCGCAAGCTCCTCGGCACCGGCGATGCACACGGCGAAGGCACCAATATAGTCCTTCTTGCCGCTGTCTTTCGGTGCCACGAAGTCGGCGAGCGCGCGGTTGGGTCGGCCCGGCGGCTTTTCATCCTGCTGACGCAGGGTGTGTAGGGTGGTGCGCAGTTCGCGCCGTGACTCGTCGACATATACCTCGATGTCGTCATCGTTGACGCTGTTGGCCGGGAACAGGCCGAAGACACCATTGGCAGTGAGCGAACGGTCCGCAATCGCGCGCTTCAGCATGGCCTGGGCGTCGCTGAAGAGCTTGCTCGCCTCTTTCCCGACCTTCTCGTCCTTTAGGATCGCCGGGTACTTGCCGTGCAGTTCCCAGGTGATGAAGAACGGCGACCAGTCGATATAGCGAGTCAGTTCATCCAGCGGGTAGTTCCTGAGCGTCTGGATGCCGAGTCGGCCCGGTGCCGGCGCGGTACACCCTGCCCAGTCAATTCTGGCCTTGTTGGCGCGCGCCGCGGCCAGCGCGAGCATGCGCACATTCTGCTGCTTGCCGGCATGGCGGGCGCGCACCTCGTCATACTCGGCCTGGTGCTTGGCGAGATATCCGGCGCGCAGTGACTCCGACAGCAGACTGGAGGCCACGCCCACGCCCCGCGACGCGTCCTTCACCCAGATGACCGGCTGACTGTAGTGCGGCGCGATCTTCACCGCAGTATGTACGCGCGAGGTGGTGGCACCGCCGATCAGCAGCGGGGCATTGAATCCCTGACGCTGCATTTCCTTCGCCACATGCGCCATCTCGTCGAGCGATGGGGTAATCAGTCCCGACAGGCCGATAATGTCGACCTTCTGTTTCTTTGCCTCTTCGAGAATCTTGGCAGCCGGAACCATCACGCCAAGGTCGATGACCTCGTAGTTATTGCAGGCCAGCACCACGCCGACGATGTTCTTGCCGATGTCNNACCACCTGCGGCAGGAACATCTTGCCGGCGCCGAACAGGTCGCCGACCACGTTCATGCCGTTCATAAGCGGCCC
Organism: Proteobacteria bacterium UBA6900; assembly: GCA_002451215.1. GTDB lineage: Bacteria > Pseudomonadota > Gammaproteobacteria > Acidiferrobacterales > Sulfurifustaceae > SM1-46. The sequence goes on along the minus strand of DKBM01000024.1, from coordinate 13,625 downwards.
CTCGATTACTTCGATGGGGCGGGCAAACTGCTGGCGTGCTTGCTCGGTGTCGGCCTCGATAAAATCATCGATTCCGTGCACCAGGGCATGACTGATGCGCTCGGCCACCGACTTCTCTCGCCACGTCAGGTCCGGTCCCTTGGCCGCCTCGCCTTTGCCGGCGTACTTCGATGCAATCTCGATCAGCCGTTCGGCAGCGTCGGGCCGGCGATTCAGTACCACGTCCTCGACGCGTTCGCGTAGCTCGACCGGGATGTCCGCGTACACGGCGAGCGCACCGGCGTTAACGATGCCCATGTCCATGCCGGCCTGGATCGCGTGGTACAGGAATACCGAGTGAATAGCCTCGCGCACCGGGTTGTTGCCGCGGAACGAGAATGACACGTTCGACACGCCGCCCGAAATCAGCGCATGCGGAAGATGCTGTTTGATCCAGCGTGTCGCCTCGATGTAATCGACGGCGTAGTTGCTGTGCTCCTCGATACCGGTCGCGACGGCGAAAATGTTCGGGTCGAAGATAATGTCCTCGGCCGGGAAGCCGACCTCTTCGGTGAGCAGCTTGTACGAACGCGCGCAAATTTCTTGCTTGCGCGCGAGCGTGTCGGCCTGGCCCGTTTCGTCGAAGGCCATGACCACCACGGCCGCGCCGAAGCGCAGGCAGGCACGCGCTTGCCCAAGAAACTTCTCCTCGCCTTCCTTGAGACTGATGGAGTTCACCACCGGCTTGCCCTGGGTGCGCTTGAGCCCGGCCTCGATGACTTCCCACTTGGAGGAGTCGATCATCACCGGCACCCGCGCGATGGCTGGTTCCGAGGCGATCAGGTTAATGAACGTGCCCATGGCGGCCTCGCCGTCGAGCATGGCCTCGTCCATGTTGANNGTTCTCGACCTGCTGGCGCGCGACGTCCAGCGCCTTGTCGTATTCGTTGTTGAGGATGAGCTTCTTGAACGCCGCCGAACCGGTGACGTTGGTGCGCTCGCCGACGTTCACGAACATCGAGTCGTCGGTGATGTTGAGCGGCTCCAACCCCGCGAGCCGGCAGGCTGGCGCGATCTTCGGCAGCGCGCGCGGCCGTACGCCGCTCACTGCCTTGGCGATGGCGGCGATATGCGCCGGGGTNNCCGGCATTCGGATGGCTCGAGACGTGCACGTTGGCGATCCGCGCCATCTCTTCCACGTACTGGCGCAGTTGGGTCACACCGAGCGCGCAATTGAGGCCAATGCTGAGCGGATTGGCATGGGCAAGCGAGTTCCAGAACGCCTCGGTGGTCTGGCCGGAAAGGGTGCGGCCGGAGGCGTCGGTGATCGTGCCAGAGATCATGATCGGCAACCGCAGGCCGCTCTTTTCGAAGTACTGATCGATGGCGTACAGCGCGGCCTTGGCGTTGAGCGTGTCGAATATCGTTTCGACCAGAAGGATGTCGGCGCCGCCGTCGATGAGACCCCGCAGCGATTCGGTATAGGCCGCGACCAGTTGATCGAAAGTGACGTTGCGGAAGCCCGGATTGTTAACGTCCGGCGAAAGCGAGGCGGTGCGATTGGTCGGTCCAAGCACGCCGGCGACAAAGCGCGGCTTGTGCGGCGATTTTTTCTCGAATTCGTCGGCGACCGAGCGGGCGAGGCGTGCGCCTTCCTTGTTCAGCTCGTAGGCCAACTCCTCCATGCGGTAGTCGGCCAGCGAGATCGACTGGGCATTGAAGGTGTTGGTTTCGAGAATATCAGCGCCGGCATCGAGATAGGCAGCGTGGATGTCGCGGATGATCTTCGGCTGGGTGAGCAGCAGCAGGTCGTTGTTACCCTTGAGCTCGTGCGCCCACGAGGCGAAGCGTTCGCCACGATAATCCTTCTCCTCCAGCTTGTAGCGCTGGATCATGGTGCCCATCGCACCATCGAGGATGAGGATTCGCTCTTTCAGGAGCCCGTCGAGGCGCTCGAGGCGCTCGCGGCGCGCGCTGTCAGGCGCGGTGTAGGGGCGTTGCGGCATCTTGCTCGGGTATTGCTGGCGCAAAAAAATAGACAGGGAGTCTACCGGAAAAAAATTGGGAATTCCTCGACCGGAAACAGAACGCCCCGCACAGGGCGGGGCTTGGTGGGTTCTTCCCAGGGCGGATCCATTCCCTCGTTACGCCGGTCGGGCGTGACTTGGGAGCTCGGGGATCGGGATGCGGAAACAGGCCACAACAGGTGCCGCCGTTAGATACCGGCGCGGCCGTGATGTGCTGATAGGCCGAGTGTCAGGACACGCTGAACAAATTCCTCGTACTTGAGACCGGCCTTCTCCGCGGAGAACGCGCATTCGTCATTCGACGCAATGGCGGGGTTCGGGTTGGCCTCGAGCACGTAGAGCTTGCCATCCGGGGCAAGCCTCAGGTCGATACGCGCGTAGCCACTCAAGTCCAGCACGCGGTAGACACGCTTGCACAATCGCTCGATGCGCTCCGGAACACCAGCCGCCAGCGGGCGCGCAAACACATAGTCAATACCCCAGCGCTCGCGGTATTCGTTACTCCATTTCACCTTGAACGTTGCGATCTTGGGCTGCCCCTCCGGAACCTTGTCGAAGACCAATTCCCGGATGGGGTAGACATCCAGTCGTTGATTGCCAACCACCGTGACGTAGAACTCGCGGCCATTAATGTACTGCTCCGCGATGACGTCACCCTTCGTCATTTCGTGTAGCTTCGCGACGCGGTCACGCAATTGCTCTTCGTTTTCCACGTAGGAAGACTGGGCTATGCCTACCGACCCCTCCTCGATGAGCGATTTCACGAACATCGGATAGGGCAGCTTGCGCAGTTTGCCGATCTTCTGACGGTAGGGCAGGACAATGAAGTCCGGTACTTCGATGCGATGATAGGTAAGGATCTTCTTCGACAGCGCCTTGTCCCGGCCTAACAGCAGACCGCGCGGGTTGCAGCCGGTGTAGGGCATGTCGAGCATCTCGAGATAGCTCACGACGTAGTAGTCGAATGCGCTGTTGCCGGCAAAGTCCTCAAGCAGGTTGAAGACGATATTTGGTTTCCATTCCTCGATAACCTTTCGAATGGGCGCCAGGTCGTCGTAGACGCCGACAATCTGCACTTCGTGACCGAGCTTGAGAAGCGCCTGCTTGACGTCAAATTCGGTTTGACATTTCTCGATGCGCGGATCGTCGCTACCTTGCACGTCCTCCGGCGGGACGAGACTCCAGTGCACGAGCATTGCGACCCGAAGCTTTCTCATAGTGATATATGGAACCCGCCACTGTGAAGCTTGTTCATGACCAACCAGGTAATACAGGCGATCATTTCATCTTTCATGGCCTGATCATCGCGCGCCACGCGCAGGTCGAGTTCCCGGCATCGCTCGGTCATTTCCTTCAGGACCTCGTTGATCCGATAGTCGTATTCCGAAGTCCACCGCCCCACGATATCGATGATCGGTTCGCGCATTCGCCGGATATAGTGCCATGCCTTCTCGTTTGTCCGATGCTCGGGTGCATCGGAGAACAGTCGCTTGAGGTCGCGTTCAAAGAACTCCGGGCTGTCAGCGGCGTAACGCTGTTGCTTGTCCGAATAGTACTCGCGCAGGGTCTGGCGCATGTGATGAACTGGTTCGATGACACGGCGGTTGCGGAAGCGCGGTTGTGCTCGCCGGATCTCCTTCATCAACTGGTCGACGTATTCGAGCTTCTTCAGTGCGGGCCACCCCTTGTAGCGCCGCCGCCAATCGCTGTTCGGTTTGAGCCAAACGGCGAATGTCTCGGCCCAGTCCTCGTGGGGGTGCGCCTGGGCATACCAGTTCTCAAGATGGATGACGTAGCGTTTGCTGTAGGGCTTGGGCAGGTAGGTCTCGGGATATTTCTGGCTGGATGGCCCGAACATCTGCTGCCAGTCACGGCGACGATTGAGCTGGTAGGCGTTGAGCAGTGCATGGGCCGCTTCATGGCGCATGAGCTTGAGACACCATTCCTCGTTTCCACCCTCGACTTCCAGCATGAACTCGCGTTCGAGTCGGCGCAACCGCGGGTGCGCGAGGAAGAACGGAATAGCGATTCCCGGAACGCCGTCCGGCGTGTACCACTCGTTCGACAGCCAGAAGTGCGGTCGAAAGACGAATTCGCGATGGCGCAACTCACGGTAGATCTGGCGAATGCATGCCTTGAGTTGGACGCTCTTCTCAACGCTCAGTCCGAGATCGCAAATACGAAGGTCGAGGAGCTTCTCGCGCGGAAACTTTGCCCAACCGCGCACGACACGTTGTGCAGAGCGGCTGCGGCGAATTGGTCTCGCGCGTCTCGTCGCACCGCGTCGCTTGCGCAAGCGTGGGCGACGCGTTCTGGTTCGTCGTTGCTGCTTGGGTCGGCGGCGTGCCTTCCTGGCCCGAGGCCGCGAGGAGCGACGAACCTTGGTGCGCCGCGCCGTTTTGCGACGCGCTTTCGTGCGGCGGCGTGCCTTCCTGGCCCGAGGCCGCGAGGAGCGACGAACCTTGGTGCGCCGACGGGACTTGGTGCGCCGCGCCGTTTTGCGACGCGCTTTCGTTCGGCGGCGGATCTTGCTCCGGCGCGATTTTGGGCGGCGTCGTGACGGACTGGGGCGCCGAGGCGCAACGCGCCGGCGCGGCTTTGGTCGACGGCGTTGACGGACCTTTTTCTTGTTTCGCTTCTTTGTCGCCATGATTGCTCACGCGCCAAACGATACATGCAGTATATCCGGGTAACGTGATTCGCGGCACGGCCCATCGGGGGTTTGCGCATTCTCGCCGGCGGCGCACCTGCATACGCCGTGCGATGGCCACGCTCGGCCGGTCCGAGTCCCAGCCAGGAATTGGCACTCCGCGGCGTGACGGTTTCAGCGTAACGACTCTTGAGTCAGGGCCGGTGACATATAATTGAGTGTGCCTCGCACCCGACAATCGCCCGTGCTCCGTCGAATCCTTTTCCCGTTGCTGCTCATAATTGGCGTAAACGCCACGGGTCACGCGGAAACACCTGCTGAGGGTCCGGCGGCGGAGCCGGTGACCAGGGCGCCGGAATACTTTGAGGAGCGCCCCAAATGGGAGCTTGCGATTGGTGCGACGGCGCTCAACATCCCCGACTACCGGGGCTCGGACGAGCAGCGCAATTATCTGCTGCCATTCCCGGCCTTTTCCTATCACGGCGATATCGTGAAGGCTGATCGATATGGCGTGCGGGCGGAATTCCTTCGCACCGATCGCGTGAAGTTCGATATCAGTCTGAATGCCGGACCGCCTGCAAAGAGTAGCGAGAATGCCGCGCGCACCGGTATGCCGGATATCGATCCCACGATCGAAGCGGGGCCGATGGTGAAGATCCTGCTCGCCGCGAGCGACGACCGCAATCACGCCCTCTCTTTACGGGTTCCGGTGCGTGCGGTCATCAGCGTGCCCGGATTCGATTATCGCGGTTGGGTGTTCGTGCCCTATCTCAACTACGATATATTTAGTCTCTTCGGCCACAAGGGGCTGGAGCTCGGAACATCAGCCGGGATCATCTACGGTGATGAGAAGTTCCATGACTACTACTATCAGGTTGCTCCCGAATACGCGACGCCGACGCGGCCCAGCTACGATGCCAAAGCGGGCTATAGCGGGACGCAGTTTACCGTGACGCTCGGCAAGCGCTTTGAATCTTTCTGGGTGGGCGGCTTCGCGCGCTACGAGAATCTCTCCGGAGCGGTTTTTGTAGACAGCCCGCTCGTGCGCAAGGAGCATTCGTTCATGGCGGGCGTGGCAATGACGTGGATATTTGCCAAGTCGAGCGAGATGGTGAGAGTACCTCTGGACGTGCTGCGATAATGGCGAGAGCGTGAAAGTGATGTACGACGTCAATACACCGGAAGAGTACATGCGTCTGCTCGAGCAGACCATTTATGAGGTCGACGACCTCATGCGTTGCGCCGAGGATGAAGGCGACGTGGATCCTGAACTGACCAGTCAGCTTGCCTCCCTGCAGGCAATACGCCAGAGCCTGGTGCTACTTGCCGCGCAGCTTGCCTCGGGCGATCACGAGTTCGGCAAGGGCAAGGAGTTGCCGTTTATGGGGGAGGTGCGCAACGCGCGTTATCTTCCGTTTCGCCCCATGTTTGATGCCCTGAACTCTGCCTACCGCAAGGGCTTCGAGTCCGAGGAAAATTGAGGCGGCAGGGCTTTGTCGGTAACATCACCGCATGTCCGGCAACAGCATTGGCAGGCTCTTCACGGTCACCACTGGAGGTGAGTCGCACGGGCCAGCCCTGGTTGCTATCGTCGATGGTTGTCCCCCGGCTCTCGAGCTTTCCGAGGCCGACCTGCAGCCTGATCTTGATCGGCGCAAGCCCGGGCAGTCGCGCCACACCACCCAGCGCAAGGAAGCCGATGCGGTAAAGATTCTTTCCGGCGTTTTCGAAGGCAAGACGACCGGCGCGCCGATTGCGCTGTTGATCGAGAACACCGACCAGCGCTCGCACGACTACTCCAAGATTATGGACCGGTTTCGCCCGGGCCATGCTGATTACACCTATCAGCAGAAATATGGTTTGCGCGATTATCGGGGTGGCGGGCGATCGAGCGCGCGCGAGACGGCGATGCGCGTCGCCGCCGGCGCCATTGCCAAGAAGTGGCTCAAGGAAGCATATGGCACGCTGATCCGCGGCTATCTTGCGCAGCTCGGGCCGATTGTGCTCGAGCTCAGGGACTGGAACGCGGTTGGGCAGAACGCCTTCTTTTCCGCCGACCCGGTAAGGATTCCGGAGCTCGAGAAATTCATGGACGATGTCCGTGCGGAGCGCAACTCGATCGGCGCGCGCGTCAATGTCGTGGCCTCTAACGTACCGGTGGGGCTTGGCGAGCCTGTCTTTGACAGACTGGACGCTGACATTGCGCACGCCATGATGAGCATTAATGCGGTCAAAGGTGTCGAAATCGGCGCCGGGTTTCGCAGTGTTGAGCAGAAGGGCACGGAACATCGCGACGAAATGACGCCACAGGGATTCCTGTCGAACCACGCCGGGGGCATTCTCGGCGGGATCTCGACCGGTCAGGACATCACGGTGAGCGTCGCGCTGAAGCCGACTTCTAGCATCCCGACTGCAGGGCGCTCGATCAATGTTCGCGGCGAGCCGGTCGAAATTGTTACCACCGGTCGGCATGATCCGTGTGTCGGCATCCGTGCCACGCCAATTGCCGAGGCGATGCTTGCCATCGTACTGATGGATCACGCCTTGCGTCATCGCGGCCAGAACATGGATGCAAAGAGCGCAACGCCGAGAATACCGGGCAGCGCGCCGGCCTGAATCACTGCGACGCCCGGCCCGGTATCGATGTCGCACGCCATGCCGTATTGGCGCCTGAGCGGTTTCTACTTTTTTTACTTCGCGGTTCTCGGCGCGCTGGTTCCGTACTGGGGCCTTTACCTCAAATCGCTTGGTTTTGGTGCCGCAGCCATCGGCAACCTGACGGCGCTGTTCATGCTGTCGCGCATCGTGGCGCCGAACGTCTGGGCTTGGGTCGCCGACCATCGCGAGAGTCGCATGGCCGTGGTACGCACCGCGGCGTTTCTGACCGTCGCCACATTTGCCGGCGTGTTTGTGGGCACCGGATTCTGGTGGCTCGCTGTTGTCATGCTGGTTTTCAGTTTCTTCTGGAACGCCTCGCTTCCGCTGCTCGAGGTGTTTGTGATGAATCAGACCGCCAGGCGTCCGGGCGCGTATGCCCATGTGCGGCTTTGGGGTTCGATTGGATTCATCGTAACGGTGTTCGCGCTCGGGCCGTTGATCGATGCCCGCGGCCCGTGGTGGATACTGCCGAGTATGTTTGTGCTGATGGCGGGGATCTGGCTCTTCAGCCTCACGTTGCCCGACGCCGGGATGAAGGGGCAGGCACCGCACCCCGAACCGCTGCTGCGAGTCATTCTGCGCCCGGAGGTGCTGCTATTTCTTGTTGCTTGCCTGCTGATGCAGGTCAGTCACGGACCTTACTACACGTTCTACAGCATCTATCTGGAGGCACAGGGATATAGCAAGACACTGATCGGATCACTCTGGGCATTTGCGGTGCTGTGCGAGATCGGCGTATTCCTGCTGATGCCGCGCATCCTGGCTGAATTTGCGGTTCGCACGGTACTGGTGGCGAGCTTCGCGCTGGCGGCACTGCGTTGGTTGCTGATCGGCTTTTTCGTGCAGTCGTTCCCGGTGCTGGTGTTCGCGCAGGTGCTGCATGCGGCCACGTTCGGCAGTTTCCATGCCGCCGGCATTCAAACCGTCTATCGCTTTTTCACGGGGCGGCACCAGCATCGCGGGCAGGCGATCTACAGCACCGCCAGCTTCGGAATCGGTGGCGCCATCGGCAGCTTTTACAGCGGGCAGACCTGGGAGGCGCTCGGTGCGACGACGACGTTCGCTCTGGCGTCTGCCGCAGCCGCCGTAGCGGTTGTGGTCGCGTTGCGTCTGCCTAGCGCACGGACCTGAACCGGTGCGATCGTCGCGCCGAGTCGATCGAGACGACCGAGGCAGTCGGCGGGGTGGCGCGGGGTTTGGCTTCGCGGGCTGGCATCGCGTCATCCGCGAACGCATGATCGAGCGTGCGGCAAAGCTCCTCGAGGAACCGGTAGGTGCAGACATCGGTACTTCCGGAGCGCAGCGTTTCGAGTCTCAGCGGACCGAGGGCATTGAAGGTCGCGGCATGTGTCACCGGGTCGGCCAAACGCTGGCAGCGGTTCGCCGTGAATATCGCGCGCACCAGTCTAATCATCAATTCATGGTGCACGGCGGAGCCATCCAAGATGTCCCTGATGCCGCGCGCAGAGGGGTTCAGCGGCAGGTGCTGGTAGCCCAGTCGTTTTTCCAGCATCTGCATCAGCTCAAGGAAGTTCATCGTGTTTCTCTTACCACCCGGATCATTGCCTGGGCCGCGTTGGAAAGCGTGTGAGCCGCGTGCGTAACAATCCCGAGGCGCCGTTCGATCACAACCTTTCTAATCTGAAGCACCCGCAGGCTGTCGTCAATCATGGTACGTGGCAACGCAGTCCAGCCAAGTCCAATCGAGGCAAGCATCTTCAGCACCTCAAGGTAGTTGGTGGCCATACCGATGCGAATGCGATCGCGCAGAGTGCCAAATGCATTCAGGATGAGTTCCCTCGTGAAGGTCCCGGACCCGGGAAGAATTGCCGGGTACTCGAGCAGCATCGATGGCGCAATTCTCGTGAGGCGCGCGAGAGGATGTTCCGGGCTCACGACCAGGTTGAGCGGGTCATCCCACAGTTTTTCGGTATTCAGCGGCGCCTGCACCGAGGGCGGCAGCGTCACGATCGCGAGCTCGAGGTCGCCCCGCGAGACGGCGGCACACGCCTTCTCCGAATCCATGAAACGCAGATCAAGGTGAATGCGAGGAAAGGTGCCGTGGAACCGCTTCAGCGCGGGCGGAAGTCGGTGCAATCCTATGTGGTGGCTTGTGGCGAGAGCGAGCGGCCCGGCGACCTCGCCCGACAGGTTGGCAATCGAGCGGCGAATGTCCTCAAGCTCGCGAAGCAGAGCATGCGCTCGCTCGAGCAGAGCGTGTCCCGCCTCGGTGAAACGAACCCGGCGACCGATGCGGTCGAACAAGGGAGTGCCAAGTTCCGATTCCAGGCCTGCAATGCGTTTGCTAATCGCCGGCTGAGTGAGGAAAAGGCGCTCGGCCGCGCGCGAAAAGGACCCGGTCTCCGCAACTGCGAGAAAAGCCTGAAGTTCTGGGGTATTCATAACTAATAGAAATGAAAAGTATATAAATAATGAATTTGAGTTATTTATAGACGGTGGCTAAGATTTGTGCAACCTGAGGGCGCAAAGAATGGGCACGACGCTTTACGACAAGCTTTGGGACGCACATGTCGTTCGTGAAAACGAGGACGGCACGGTGCTTCTTTATATTGATCGTCATCTCGTTCATGAGGTAACCAGCCCTCAAGCTTTTGAGGGGCTCAAGCTCGCCGGCCGCAAGGTCTGGCGCATCGATGCCAATCTCGCCACCGCAGATCACAACGTGCCCACTACCGACCGCGCACACGGTATCGCTGACGCTGTGTCCCGGCTGCAAGTTGAGACGCTTGATGAAAATTGCCGTGCTTATGGCATCACGGAATTCGACATGACGGACCCGCGCCAGGGCATCGTGCACGTGATTGGCCCCGAGCAGGGCGCAACGCTTCCCGGCATGACGGTAGTGTGTGGCGATTCGCACACGTCAACACATGGTGCGTTCGGCGCGCTGGCATTCGGGATCGGCACCTCCGAGGTGGAGCACGTACTGGCGACGCAGTGCCTCATTCAGAAGAAAGCCAGGAACATGCGCGTTCGTGTGGAGGGGGTTCTTGGTTCCGGTGTGACCGCGAAGGATGTGGTGCTTGCGATTATCGGGCGAATCGGAACCGCGGGCGGAACCGGCCATGCGATCGAGTTCGCCGGGTCAGGCATCGAGTCGCTCTCGGTCGAGGGTCGTATGACGGTTTGTAACATGGCAATCGAGGCTGGGGCGCGTGCCGGAATGATCGCGGTTGATCACAAGACCATCGAGTACTTTCAGGGGCGACCGTATGCACCGAAGGGCGAGATGTGGAATCGGGCCGTGGCCGCGTGGCAGAAATTGAAAAGCGATCCCGACGCGCGCTTCGACAAGGAAGTGGTGCTCGAGGCCTCCGCTATCCAGCCGCAGGTGACCTGGGGTACCTCGCCCGAGATGGTGGTAGCGGTTGATGCCGTGGTGCCCGATCCCGCNNCGGCAAGGTGCGGGCGGACGCACGCATCTGGTGTCGCCGGCGATGGCGGCTGCTGCGGCAATTGCCGGCCACTTTGTGGATGTGCGGGAGATCAGCTAGATGGAAAAATTCCAGAAACTTACCGGACTAGTGGTGCCGCTTGACCGTGCCAACGTCGACACCGATGCGATCATTCCGAAGCAGTATCTCAAGTCGATTAAGCGAACCGGCTTCGGCCCCAATCTGTTCGATGAATGGCGCTATCTTGATCCCGGTGAGCCGGGCATGGATCACAGCAGGCGCCGAATTAACCCCGACTTTGTGCTAAACCAGCCGCGTTATCGCGGAGCCCAGGTTCTGCTGGGGCGCGACAATTTTGGATGCGGCAGTTCGCGCGAGCATGCGCCTTGGGCGCTGATGGACTACGGCATACGCGTCATCATTGCGCCGAGCTACGCCGACATCTTTTACAATAACAGTTTCAAGAACGGGCTGTTGCCGGTTGTGCTTGATCGTCAGGCAGTCGATCAACTCTTTGCGGAATGCTTTGCCACGCCCGGCTACAGCTTGACGGTCGATCTCGACAACCAGATCGTAACAACTCCTGGGGGCCAGGGATTCCGGTTCGAGATCGATGGCTTTCGCAGGCACTGCTTGCTGAATGGTCTCGACGACATCGGGCTCACCATGCAGCACGTCGCTGATATCCAGGCCTACGAGGCGCGCCGGCGTCGCGAGGCGCCATGGCTTTTTTCGGACTGAGAAAGACACAATGACCAGCAAGATTGCAGTGCTGCCCGGTGATGGAATCGGGCCCGAGGTGACCGCCGAAGCGGTCAAGGTGCTTGAACGGCTGAAGCGCGATTTTGGCCTGAAAATAGAGCTGGAAACCGCTCCTGTGGGTGGCGCGGCCTACGACTTGCACAAGCAACCATTGCCGGAGGGGACGCTTCGGTTGGCGAAGCAGGCTGATGCCGTATTGCTCGGGGCGGTTGGTGGCCTTCAATACGACGACCTGCCGCGCGAGATGCGTCCGGAGCGAGCACTGCTCGGCCTGCGGTCGGAACTCAAGCTTTTCGCCAATCTGCGTCCCGCAATCCTGTTTCCTCAGCTTGCATCCGCGTCAACGCTTAAGCCGGAGATCGTGGCCGGGCTCGACCTGTTGATCGTGCGCGAGCTCACCGGCGACATCTATTTTGGCGAACCTCGGGGTGTACGTACGCTGGAGAGCGGCGAACGTGAGGGTTTCAATACGATGCGATATGCCGAGCATGAAGTGGAGCGTGTTTCGCGGGTGGCGTTTGACGCCGCACGCAAGCGTCAGCGTAGGGTCTGTTCGGTTGAAAAGGCCAACGTGCTCGAAACCTCCGGGCTTTGGCGCGAGGTGGTGCTGCGCGTCGCCAAGGACTACCCCGATGTGGCACTCAACCACATGTACGTCGACAATGCGGCGATGCAACTCGTGCGGGCGCCAAAGCAGTTCGATGTCATTGTGACCGGCAATATCTTTGGAGATATTCTGTCAGATGAAGCCGCCATGCTTACCGGGTCGATTGGCATGCTGCCGTCGGCATCGCTTGACCGCGCGAACAAGGGGATGTACGAACCAATCCATGGAAGTGCCCCGGATATCGCGGGCAAGGGCATTGCCAATCCGCTCGCCACAATCCTGTCGACTGCCATGATGCTGCGCTACACATTGAACGAACCGACGCTTGCCGATCAGGTAGATGGGGCGGTGTCGAAGGTGCTCGACCAGGGATTGCGTACCGGTGATATCTATACGGACGGGACAAAGAGGGTGGGTACACAACAAATGGGCGATGCCGTGGTGGCGGCGCTCTAGTTCAAGCAGATACTCGGGCTTCCCAAAAAGGTGACGGTCATGAAGCGGGTAGGGTTAATAGGTTGGCGCGGAATGGTGGGCTCAGTACTCATGGGTCGCATGCAGGAGGAGAAGGACTTCGACCATGTCGAGCCGGTCTTCTTCACGACTTCGAATGTTGGTGGCAAGGGTCCAGCGCTTGGCAAGGATGTACCTCCGCTCAAGGATGCCAGGAATATCGATGAATTGAAGGGCATGGACGTCATCGTTNNATTGTTCTTGACCCGGTGAACTTGGACGTCATCAAGCGCGGGATCCAGACTGGCGTGAAGAACTACATTGGCGGGAATTGCACGGTGTCGCTGATGCTAATGGCGTTGGGCGGGCTGTTTCAGGCCAAGCTCATCGATTGGATGACCTCCATGACCTACCAGGCAGCCTCCGGCGCTGGCGCCAACAATATGCGCGAACTGGTCAGGCAAATGGGTAGCATCCATGCCGTTGTGAAGGACAAGCTTGACGATCCGGCAAGCGCGATTCTCGACATCGACCGCGCCGTGGCCGAGCATATTCGTGGTGACCGCTATCCGAAGGAATTCTTCGGCGTGCCGCTTGCGGGTTCCATAATTCCATATATCGACAAGCAACTCGACAACGGCCAGTCTCGTGAAGAATGGAAAGGCCAGGCCGAAACCAACAAGATCCTTGGGCGTGATGCGGCGCCGATTCCGATCGACGGCATCTGTGTGAGGGTCGGCGCGATGCGCTGCCACTCCCAGGCGCTCACTGTCAAGCTGACCAAGGACGTTCCGATGGATGAAATCACCGAAATGCTTGCGACACACAACCCGTGGGCAAAGGTGGTGCCAAATGAGCGCGAGCGGAGCATGCGGGAACTTACCCCGGCGGCAGTGACTGGCACCTTGACCGTGCCCGTTGGCCGGTTGCGCAAGCTGAATATGGGCAAAGAGTATCTGGGCGCGTTTACCGTAGGCGACCAGCTACTCTGGGGGGCGGCAGAGCCGTTGCGTCGCATGCTTCGAATCTTGCTCGAAGCATGAACAATACAGAGCGACTAAGCTTCGGGTGAG